>JAQCND010000067.1 GCA_028274765.1 Bradymonadaceae bacterium | reverse complement strand
GCTGCTGACGGTGCCGCCGGTGGTGATCGCGGCCGTCTACTACGGGCGCAAACTCCGCGAGCTGTCGTCGGATTTTCAGGACGCTCTGGCCGACTCGACCTCGATCGCCGAGGAGTCGCTGGCCGGCATTCGCACGGTGCGCGGCTTCGGGCGGGAGTCTTTCGAGGCGGAGCGATATGACGGGGCCATCGAGAAGTCGTTTTCGATCGCTCAGTGGCGAGCCAAGCTGGGGGGCATCTTCACCGGAGGCGTGACGTTTCTGGGCTATTTCACCATCGGCCTCATCCTTCTCTACGGCGGATATCTCGTCACCCACGGAGGGCTGACGGCCGGTCAACTGACGGCCTTCATTCTCTACACGCTGATGGTGGCGTTTGCGCTGGCTGCGTTGAGTGGACTCTGGACCGATTTCATGAAGGCGACCGGCGCGGCTCGTCGGGTCTTCGAACTCATCGATCGCACTCCCTCCATTGGGGTCCCCGACGCGCCGGTGCGGCGTCCGATCAAGGGGCGAGTGAACCTCGAGGGGATCGCGTTTGCCTATCCGACCCGCCCCGACGAACTGGCTCTGAACGGCATCGATCTGTGCATCGAACCGGGCGAGGCTCTGGCGCTGGTCGGCCCCTCGGGAGCGGGCAAGTCGACGATCGCCAACCTGATGCTCCGCCTCTACGACCCGGATCGAGGAACCATCGCGCTCGATGGGATCGATCTTCGCGAATGGGATCCGGAGACGCTCCGTGCCCACACGGGGGTCGTCTCCCAGGACCCGGTACTCTTTTCGGGTAGCGTGCGCACCAATGTCGCGTACGGCGATCTCGACGCCTCCGACGAGGCGATCGTCGAGGCACTCCGGGCGGCGAACGCCTGGACGTTCGTCTCGGATTTCGAAAAAGGGCTCGAGACGGTGGTCGGCGAGCGGGGCGTCCGCCTCAGCGGTGGCCAGAAACAGCGGATCGCTATCGCCCGGGCGTTGCTCCGGGACCCGACGCTTCTGATTCTCGACGAGGCGACTTCCTCACTCGACGTCAAAAGCGAGGCCCTCGTCCAGGAGGCGCTGGAGCGACTCATGGCGGATCGTACGACGCTGATCATCGCCCACCGCCTCTCAACCGTCGCCGACGCCGATCGCATCGCCGTGCTCGACCGAGGACGTATCGTCGAGACGGGGACCCACGAGGTACTGGTCGAAAAGAGTGGCCTCTATCACGAGCTGATCGAGACGCAGCGATACTCGGCGTAACCCCCCGTTTCGACGTCTGTGCTCGTCGGTTTCGCCCGACGACGGGCGGTCTCGAACCAATGTACATGGGCACTGCTCCCGTTCATGTTCAGACAAGGGGGCAAGGGTCATGAAACAAACAATCGAGTGACGCGAATTACCGCCTCGTTTCTCCCGACAGGGAGTCGCTGAAGCGACCTGTCAGCAGGGATGTGGACGTCAAGGACGCACAGGCGTGTCGAAGACATATCGAGGCGCTCCATATGGCCGATTGAACCCATTGTACGAGGCACCGCTCCGGAGTGCCGGCGGCCCGCCGGATTGGGGCGAAGAGCAATCAGTGTTGACATCAACTCCCATATCTCAGTGACCACAATCCTCGGGCCGGACGAATTCTCACACCCTGTCGGGGCCATCTTGGTCGCTGCAGCAACGGAGACGAGCTCATCCGAACACACACGGGGGGCGCACATGGGTTCACTCCGGACGATGTCGTCGGAGCGGCACGTCCCATCATCGAGATCGTCGGTGCTCGCATTCGTATGTCCTCCCCCCGGAATCTACGCTCTGCATGACGGGCCTCGGGAGATGCCTCGGACAAACTGAGGATCGGGGCGAGGGGACCCTCAGACATGCCCCGAGGTCGAGTTCGGTCGTCCGGCCTCGAGAGCCAAACGGTGTCCCCTCGTCGGCTCTGTTCCCTCCCATAAAAAAACGGCCCCTCGAAAGGGGCCGCCGACGATGACCATCGAAGCCCTGAAAATCTGCCATCCGGCGGTCATCGCCGGAGGAGCAGAACGTTCACGGAGCTTCGACTACCGTCAGGGATGGCTTCAGAACCTCGACGAGGAGCGAGAGCGTGGCTGGGCTTGCCGCCTCAGCCGCGGTCGCAGCCTCGTTCGAGTGTGTTGACACGAGCTCTCAGTCGAGCTTGACGATCTTGTCGTTTTGGAAGGTGTAGCGAGCTTCTTTGACCCACTCGCCATCTTTCTTTTTGGGGTGCTTGTGAATCTTCGTACGGACGACCTCGAGCTCTCCGTTGTCGGAGGGCTGGAGCCAGAAGTCGAGGTCATAGAGCTTGGCCTTTTTGCCTTTGACGTGGAAGTCCGTGCAGGCGAAGTATCCCTTTTCGGGCATCTCACGGACCGGGTCGTGGATCTTGACGAACTTGAGGTCGAGGGCTTTGTCAGCCTTTTTGTCTTTGATCTCGAAGACGCCGGTGTTGCCATTGGCGGTCTCCGATTTGATGTGCGACTTCATCGCCGTCTTGATATCGGAGGCCGTGACGTCTTCCTGGGCCTTGCCACCCGGATGCTCGTCGCCGGGATGTTCCTCGCCCGACTCTTTACCGGGGTGTTCTTCGCCCTCTTGTTTGTCACCGGGATGCTCTTGGCTCTCTTTTTTGTCACCAGGGTGCTCTTCACCCTTCTTTTTGCCCGGGTGCTCCTTCTTATCGCCGGACTTGGCTTTGCTCTGCGACGCACAGCCCGAGGCGACAAAGCCCACCATCGCCAGGAGACCGGCGATCGACCAGATTGTCTTGCTCATGTTCGACATAGACATGTCCTTGTAGATAGGGTCGCAATTCGCACAGATTTCAATGCGTTTTGAATATGATAACGAACTGAAAAAAGTTAAGCGGATAGCGCTCGCACGCGTTTCGCTTCCCCCTTGAAATCGGATGCCGATTCCAGGGTCCGTGATCTCTCGGATGACGTTGGGGGGCCCCATTCCCATGTGTGTTCGGATAGGCTTGTTCCCGTTGCTGCAGCGACCAAGATGGCCCCGACAGGGTGGGAGCACTCGTCCAGCCCGAGGGCTATGGTCATTAAATAAATGATCGAGTGACGCTAGTTGTCGCCTCGCTCCTCCCGACAAGGAGTCGCTGAAGCGACCTGCCAGCAGGGATGCTCATTTCACAGAAATATAAAGGCGCTTCGTACGGTAGGATGCCATTCTTCACATGAGACGCCTTCCGGAGCGCCGGCGTCCTCGCCGGCTTGGGATGAGGTGCTATATCCCTCGAGTCAAAATTTAATCTCCATTGCCCTCGGGATCTCGAGTGATGCACCTCACATATACAGGGGGACTTGCCCCCTTATCCGAACACGAAGGGGGCCATTCCAAATATCGATGAGATCGAACGATGCGTCGTTTGGATGGGAGACGATCAATGTCATGTCGCCGGTCATTGGATGATGATCGCGGATGATAAACGGGTATGTGCCCGTCTCCGACTGATTTTCGTTCGAAATCGTACAGCCGACCTCTCGCCTCCTCGTGGCTCGAGAGTTGTCACAACCCTCGTCTCGATCTGAGCATTCGGCGGCACTCGACACGGTTCCTCGTTGTTTTTCGGGAATTTGGGGCAAAATAGTGATCGTATCACGACTTTACAACCGGGTTCGGGGAGGAGTTCGCTTTGACAGTATCGCCTCGGCTGGAGTACCGTTTCGGCTACGTTCTGCGTGTTTGATCCATTGCAATCGCGAGGATGTTCCCATGTCCGACGATCGTAGTCTCCTCCGCCCCGACCCCCCGATCGACCTCGACACCCCCAAGAAGGTGCCCTTCGTCGAACTCCACGATGGCCGTCTCCAGGGGATCGTCTCCAGCAAATCCAGCCACCAACGGGTGTACGTCTCGTACATCGAGGCGCAGACCGGCGATTTTTACTGCAGTACCAACAACAACCGACAGTGCGGCGGACTCTCCGGGGGCTCCAGCGCCCAAGGTGCCCCCTGCAAGCATCTGGATCGTCTCTTCGAAGCAGCCACGGCTCGTCTGTCCCGCGAGCGTGTACTCGATTATCTCGGGCTCGCCCTCGACGACGACACATACGTCCGAACTACCGGCGAGCTCACCCGTCGCCTCGACGGGGCTCAGCGCGAGCAGGAGAACAGCGAAATCTTCAGCCGCTTTCTCGACTACCTCGAGTACCTCGATCTCGAGGGCACGGACGAACACGTCCCCGAGATGAGCTGGTTTGTCACCTGATTGCCCCCCATCGATCGCTTCACGTCGCTCGATACTCGATGCGATTGACGTCTCGACGCTCTTACAAGCCCCAACCTCCACGATGCTCTCGATTTACAAACTGCAACAGCTCCCCGACGGAGTCACCGAAGCCAACGACCTCGTGACCGATCTCGACGATGCCTTCGATCACGGTTTCGGCCGCATCGGGGGGGCTCACATGGAGACGCTCCGCTCGTTGCAAGCCTCCTTCACCGGCACGCCGCTCGAGGAGCCGCTCGAGGAGGCCCGAGCGGCCGTCTCGGAGTCGGCGTTCGACCCCGGAGTATTCGAGACGTTTGCGGCGGCTCGGGCTGGCCTCCAGGGAGCGCGCTACGATGCCCTCATGACCCGGGCCAAGGAGACGTTTGGATGGAGCCATCGCAGTGTTGCGGCGACCGAGCCCGAACCGTTCGAAGACGACGTGGCGTCCTGGCTCGAGAGCACACGCCAGTGGCTCTTGGAACTCGCCGTCGCCGGATTCGGCGGGCTCGACGAGGAGGCCATCGTGCCCTTCGATGCGACCCTCGATCAACTCCAGTCGACCCCTCGGACCTTTCGGCTCGCCTCGCTTCTGACGGGGTTTCGCAACGAGCTCCTCAACAATACCCCCACGGCTCGCCTCCCCGAACGCCCGGCGCGCCGCTGGAGCGACCTGTGGAGCCGAGCTATGCTCCACGCCGGCGGTCGCCCCGAGACGCCGGAGACGCGGACGGTCTCCGGGATGTTTCGCCCCCTCGGTGCGACCCTCAACCACCACGAGAACAACGCCAGCCTCACCGTTTTCGGGCTTCTCAACGACGGCGACTCACTGCAGTTCGTCCGCACGAGTCGATCGGGCTACAAGGTCGACGTTATGGTCGGCGACGACATCTGGGAGATCTTCTCGAAGCCCCTCGGCAGGCTCCTCGATGCCCTCGGTGCGGGTCGAGCACTCGAGATCGACGGCATGACGCTGACCTCGACCGGCGACCTCCGCTGGAACGGCGACGACGCACTCAGCGTCGAATTCGACATGCTCGACGCGGCCGAGGCCCATTTCGCGCCCAACGCCGAGACCGACGTGAAGATGTCCACCCTTGCCCCGCTCGATCGCCATCCGCTCCAGATCGGATGGCCCGTCTATCTGGAAGACTATGAAGCCGATCGCTCGACCGACGGACTGCCGGAGCTCGTCTTCGACAGCGGCGTTCGACTGCCGGTCGATGTCGACCGTATTAGCCCCTACTCGGAGCTCGAGATCGATCACGTCCTCGGCTCCAAGCGGATGTTCGCCCTGCTTCGATTCGACGGCGGCCAGTGGAGTGCCCAGCCGCTGGTCGAGACCAAGCGCTCGAAACTCTACTACACCGGGATGGAGGCCGACGAGGAGCGGCACTCGACCGTGGAGTCGACGCTCCGCAACCGCGCCGACAAGCTCCTCCGCTCGAAGTGATCCGTCCGTCGCTCGATAGGCCGATGCCTCTGCCCCCCGCTCCGTGACCATGTCCGACGACTCTTATTCCCGCGAACAGCGCTGGCGTCAGGTGCTCTACTGGCGCATGTTCGCCGCAACCTTTCGCCATCACGATCTGTCGCCGACGCTCAATCGCATGCACGAAGACGTGCTCGAGGAGCTCGGGCTTCCCGAGGTTCTCTCCCATCCGGCGGCCGGGATCAGCACGATCGTCCAGCGGTACCCGGAACTCGAGGACGAGATCGAGAACCTCCTCGAGGACGCCGAAGCGGCCGCCGAGGACAACGGCGACATCGACGAGGATGCGCTCCGGCGGGCGGCCCTCTATGCCAAGCTCCTGTTGAACGTCTTCAATCCCGTACCCGGTCACAACACGCCCGTCTCGGCCGACGAGTACTCGCAGTGGGGCGAAGACGTCGGGTATTTCGAGCGAGCCTGCGGACTCCAGCCGGGCGAGCTGCGCGATCAGGAGAGGGGCGCCTCTGGCGAGGGCGGTACCGGCGCCGGACAGGGTAGCGGCGGCGGGGCCGGCGTCGGCTTCTCCGAGGAGGAGATGCGACGTCGGCTCGGCGCGACCGAGGACGATCTCATCGAGCGCATGGAGCTGATCGAACTCCTCGAGGACGACGAACTCGCCGAGGAGATCTCGCCCTCGATGACCGTCGTCGAACAGATCCTGCGTGACAAGAACCACCTCTCGGACGAGGCCATGGAACGCGCCAAAGCCCTCGTCCGGGAGTACGTCGAGGACGTCGCCGAGGCGATGAAGATCACCATCGAGAAGACCGAGACGGGCGAAACCGACGATTCGGTGCCGCCCAAGCGGACGTTCCGCAACCTCGACATCCGACGCACCGTCTGGGAGAACCTGGTCAACTGGGACCCCGACGACGAGAAACTCTACGTCGACGACCTCTACTTCGAGCGCAACGCCGAAAAGACGCGTCCCGCCAACATCGTCGTCGTCATGGATCAGTCCGGATCGATGGCCGACTCCATGGTCCACTGCACCATTCTGGCCTCGATCTTTGCCGGCATGCCCCACGTCGATGCCCATCTGATCGCCTACGACACGCAGGCCATCGATTTGAGCGACTACGTCGACAATCCCCTCGATGCCCTGCTCCGCACACAACTCGGCGGGGGCACAGAGGGGCTGAGAGCCATTCCGCTGGTCGAACAGAAGATACGCGAACCCTCGCAGACAGCCGTCGTCTGGATTTCGGACTTCTACGACTTCGACCGAGAGGCGCTCTTCGATCGGCTCGAGGACATCAACGACTCGGGGGCCCACCTGCTGCCGGTCGGTTCGATCACCAGCTCCGGCTATCAAAGCGTCGATTCCTGGTTCAAACAGCAGTTCGACACGCTCGGGACCCCGCTGATCTCGGGCCGGATCGAGACGCTGATCAAGGAGATCAAGGAGGTCGTCAGCTGAGGCACACGCCGCCCGACACCCCCTTCGTTTGAGATGAACGCTTTCGACTGCACTTGCCCCATCTCTGTGTCGACTCACGCTCATGGGAGCTCATCATGACTGCCGAACCCGCCACCGATACGACCGAGACCGCCGACGCGTCGGACGACGAGCTGCTCCGCGCACCGGCCGAGATCAAACACGCCGACGAGCTGGAGTATCTCCAGTCGATCGACGACGGGACGAAGCCCTTCACTTGGAATCTCTCGCCCCACATGGTGCTCACCTTCATACTGGGGGCCTCGCCGACCGACGATTTCGACCGCGAGATCGAGCAGAAGTGGTTCGGCGATCCCTCGTATGTCGAGCGCGCCATCGTCACGCTCGCCAGCGACCGGGCGCTGCTGTTGATCGGCGAGCCGGGGACCGGCAAGAGCTGGCTGGCCGAACTGCTGGCCGCCGCGATCTCCGGCAACTCGACCCACGTCGTCCAGGGGACCGCCGGGACGACCGAAAACCAGATCACCTACGACTGGAACATCGCGATGGTCATCGCCGACGGCCAGTCGCGCGAGGCCCTCATCCCCTCGCCGATCATGAAGGGGATGAATCGAGGCTCGATCGCGCGGTTCGAGGAGCTGACGCGGTGTACCTCCGACGTCCAGGACTCGCTGATCTCGATTCTCAGCGAAAAGTACATCTCGATCCCCGAGCTAGGGGGCGACAACGTCGTCCACGCCGAGCCGGGCTTCAACGTCATCGCCACCGCCAACACCCGAGACCGGGGCGTCAACGATCTGTCGGCGGCCCTCAAACGGCGATTCAACTTCGTCCACATCCCGGTGCTGTCGAACAAGTCGGTCGAAAAGAAGATCATCCGCTACCGCACCGAGGATCTGCTGGAGCGCAACAACTTCGAGGTCGACGTGCCTCCGGCCCTGCTGGAGATTCTAATCGAGACATTTGCCGATCTCCGGGATGCCGCCCAGTCGGCCTCGTCGGACGACGACCGGCTCGAGAGCGCACTGTCGACGGCCGAACAGATCAGCGTCCTCGAGGATGCCGTTCTCCAGGGTCAATTCTTCGACGAATCGGGCTTCTCGGCCGAGACGCTCGGTCAGTCGTTCGTCGGCGCCCTCGTCCGCCGCATCCCCGAGGACGTCTCGATGCTCAACGAGTTCTGGCACTCCGTCGTCGACGAGCGCGCCGACGAGGAGGGCGGCGACTGGAAGGCCTTCGCCGAGGGCGGTAAGCGAGCGATGTCGACGATGGGCTGATGGCTCGATCAAGCTCCCAGATCTCCGCTTGACGACTCGTCTGTCCGATTCGCACGAAGAGTGATTTGCGATGAACGCACCGCCTCAATCCCCGCTCGACGTCCTTCGCACCCAGCTCGAGTCCACCGCCGAGGCGTTCTCGTCCGACGAGGATACGTGCGCCGAGATCCTCGGCGGGATGGCCGGCGATGTCGAGCGGGCGTCCCAGGAACCGCTGGAGATCCTTCCGGTGGCCCACCATTCGCCCTCGAGTGCGCTCCACACGGTTCGCCGTCTCGAGGCTGAACAGCCCGAGGTGGTGTTCGTGGAGATGTGCGAGGATCTGCGTCCGCTGATCCCGGACCTCGACGAATGTACGTTTCCGGTCGCCCTTCAGGCTTTCGCCAACGAGTCCGAGGCTTTTCCCCTCGAGTGGTCGCCGCTGACGGTCGTCGCTCCGCTGACCGATTTTTCAGCCGAATGCCAGGCGATGGCTTACGCGATGCAATCCGGGGCCGATCTGGTCTTCGTCGATCGGAGCGTCGATCACGTCTTCCAGCACCTCCAACGCACCGAGGCCGAGCCCGAAGACGGACTCGCCGACGGTTCGGCGAACGATGACGACGAACAGACCCAGCACGGGTCGGCGTTGGGGCTGCGAATCGGCGGGCTCGAGCCGAGCTTCGAGGAGTTTCTCCAGTTTCTCCTCCGCAATTCTCGGGTGCGCACCTGGATCGAGTGGTGGAATCAGTACGTCGAGCGAGCGGTGCGCTCGGCCGACTACGAGACCTACCGCCACACGCTGTTCTTGGTCGGCAGTCTCCTGCGACGACTCGGACGGAGCGAACAGGAGCGCCAGGTCGACCAGTGGCGCGAACGCTACATGTGGACGCGCATCCGGGATCATCTCGATTCGAGCGGAGTCGATGCCTCGGATGCCGTCTTTCTGTGTGGTGCGGCGCACGCCGCCAGTCGGCTCGACGGATTCGGGATCGACGGGCGGGACGACTTCGAGATCCCCGAGCGGACGAATACCGATTGGCACTACGGGCTGGTCCCCTCCAGCTTCCGGGCGATCGAGGCGCAATTCGGGCATCCCGCCGGGACGGTGTGCCTCCACGAACAGACGTGGGACAAGACCCGTCGGGCGCTCGGCATCGAACCCTACACGTTCGGCGATGGTCATCACAACGTCTCCGATGCTACCGAACAGCAGGGCGAGCTCACCCCCGACGAGCAGCTCTCGCAGGCCGCCGAGGAGATGAGCGGTCTCCTCTCGGACCCGCCCGAACTCGAAGAGAAGGACGACGATCAGCTGCTCGGGTGGTGTATCGATATCGTTCGGCGCGCCCAAGATCACAACTACATGGCGAGCACGGCCGATGCGATCTCGATCTTCGAGCACGCCAAGTTGTTGGCACGCATGCGGAACCGCTCGCATCCGACACCGTTCGACTTTCGCGACGCGGCCGTCACTTGTCTCGAGGAGGAGCGCGTCCCCGACCAGGACAACATCGCCCAGCTCTGCGGCGAGATTCTCGGCGGCGATCGGACGGGACGAGTCGGGTATCAGTCGATGCCGCCGCTCGCACAGGACGTCTTCGATCGACTCGAACCTCTACCGACCGAGGCTCTGCAGAGCGCGACCACCATTGAGCGCGCCCTCCTGGATTTCGACGACCACCCCGAATATCGGGAGTGCTCGAGGCTCCTCTGGCGGCTCCACTACCTGCTCGACGGCGAGGACGTTCTTCGTCCGATCATGGGCCAGCAGGAGCTGGGCCACGAGCCCAAACAGGAGTCGTGGGACATTCTGCTCGGCAAGAAGCAGCGTCCGCTGATCGAGCTCGGCTACGAGGGCGTGACCGTCGAGCAGGTCGTCGAGAAGCGCCTCAAGGAGAAAGCGCTCAAACCCAGCGCCGACGCCCTCGATGCGCTGGCGGCCACCCGAGACAGCATCCTCTATCTGGAGAGTCCCCGGCTGACGCGCGAGCTCGGCGAGCGGGCCGTCGAACTGCTCGCCGACGAGGTCGACCCCGATCGCGCCGGTGGCATCTTCGAGCAGGTGCGCGACCTCGTGCACTACTATCGCTCGGAGCCGGTCGACTTCCCGGAGTGGCTCGAGAACTTCGTCCGACGGGGATATTCGCACTACGCTCGGCTGTTGCCGACGGCCTTCGACGACACCGATACCTCGCCCGACGCGATCGCCGACGTCCTGGCCTTTTTGTTTACGCTCGAGAGCCTCGCCCTGTCGCTCGGCGGCGACCGCAGCGAGCTGCGCATCGCTGTCCACCAGTCGGGGACGACCGACCCAACCCCCGACAAGATCGGGCTGCTCTGGACGGCGGAATGGTTACTCGAGATGCGGAGTCTGGGGCAGATTCGGTCGTTTTTCGACCGTGCCTTCGACAACCCGATGATGCTCGAACGGGTGCCAGATTTTCTGAATGGATTCGTTCTGGCGATGCGATTTACCGAGCGGGTCGGTCGACTCGTCGTCGAACTCGTCAATCGAGCCTTTGCCGAACTGCCGGATACTGTTCTGATGCCCTGGCTCCCGGATCTGCTCGAGATGCTCCGGCCGATGCAGGACGAGCTCGTTCCCACGCTGATTCGCGAAGTCGAGTCAACCTTTCCGGACGAGCTCGAGGGGCTCGATGACTGGGAGCCCGACTGGCTGGTCGAACGCACCGACCTCGCGTCGGACGAGACGGGGGACGACCCCGAGTCGCGACTCGACCCGCGAGAACGTGAGGTTGCTGCACTACTGGCTGAGCACCGCGACACCGCCCGGGCCAGCGCCGAACAACTGGATATCGAGGCAGACGTCTGGAGCGACGAACACCTGCGGGCGATGCCGCCCGGATTCGAGGGCGACGCGCAGGCCTGGGAGGCCCGAGATCTGCTGTTCGAGCATCGGACGTCGACCGAGGCGGGCATCTCGCATCTGGAGTTCCCCGAAGCCGAATGGACTCGGGCGCTCTCGACTCCCGACGAGGACGACTCGCCGGCACTCTCGTCCGACGAACGGTCGATTCGCCGCCTTCTGGGGCGTCACCCCGAGGCGGTCGACGGCGGCGCGAGCTGTCTGAGATTCGACGGAGACTGGGAGGCACTCGAGCTCGATATCGACCGAATGGAGCGCATCCGCGACCTGCTCGCCTCACATCCCGACACGACCGAAGCGGCGAGCAACTGACGAGGCTCTCTCACGCCTCGACGACGTCCGATTCGGTGATCTCCTCGCCCGCCTCCAGCTTGGTGCGCATCATCGCCAACACTCGCCGATCGCGCTGGCGCTTCTCGTCAGAGCGGTTGCGCATCGTACCCATCATCAGAGCCATGCGGCGGTTGCCGTCGAGATCGTCTTCGTGTTCGTCGAGAAACGCCCAGTATCCCGACTTGAGCGGGCACGTCTCCTCGGGATCGAATCGACACGCCTCGCAGTAGTCGCTCATGTCGTCGATGTAATTCGAGCCCGAGACATAGGGTTTGGTGGTGAAATACTCCCCGAGCCCGAAGGTGCCCATGCCCAGCACGTTGGGTTCGACGACCCAGTCGAAGGCATCGATGTAGACGCTCCAGAACCAGTCGGTGACTTCGCGGGGATCGACGCCGAGCATCGTCGCGATGTTCGAGAGCACCATCAGTCGAGTGATATGATGGCTCCATCCCTCCTCGCCGACGGACTCGGCGACTTCGTCGAGACACTCGAGCCCCGACGTCTCGCCCCAGAAGGCGGGAGGGAGTGACGTATCCGAATCGAGAAAATCAGGCGTTGCGCCGCCATCGAGTTCGTCGAGATCGGATTCGGGGGACATCCAGGATTCACCCCGCCAGTGGGACCATCCGCCGTCGTCGGGTTGGTCGAGGGTCGTTGTCGAGCTCGAGACCCTGTCCGCCTCCTCGGCCGTTTCAGGGTGACACCGAAAGCCGTCGGTGTATTTGTGGACGTGACGCATGAATTCGCGCCAGCCGAGCACCTGACGGACGAAACCCTCCTTGCTGTTGAGCGGGATGTCCATCTCGACGATGTCGTCGAGGACGCGCTGGGGGCGAAGACGGTGCGTGTTGAGCATCGGAGAGAGGCGCGTGTGGAACAACGTGC
This sequence comes from Bradymonadaceae bacterium, assembly GCA_028274765.1. GTDB lineage: Bacteria > Myxococcota_A > Bradymonadia > Bradymonadales > Bradymonadaceae > CAJXPB01. The sequence continues at coordinate 4,194 of JAQCND010000067.1, read as the reverse complement.
GACTCTGTCGAGACATCGCGTCCTCGAAGGGGCCGAAGTGTTCCATGCACTCCCGTCGGGCCCAGGCCCAGAGCTGTTCGGCTTCCTGACGCGTCGTCGGGATCTGCTCGAGGTGGAGCTCGCCGGGATGGTGATCGAAATCCGATTCGACGATGTCGACGACCTCTCGATCGATGGCATCAAGCTCGAAATGTGGCAACTGCGGAGCCGGAGGCTCACCCGACCAAAACTCTCGATTGTCCGCGTCGAAGCTGTATTTGCCCCCGACCGGACTGCCATCCTCCATCAGAACGCCCGTATCCTGACGCACGCGTCGATAAAAGGCATCCATCCGCCACGGCACGCCGTCTTGGCTCTCCTCGAACTGCTCGGGGCTGGTCAGCCATCCCTCGTGAGCCTCAAATTCAATGTCGCCTTTCGATTCGAGCGGATGGAGATCGACCAGTAGCTCGCGTTCCGCCGGCATCATCATGCGGAGCGTCCCCAACTCTTCGACGACGTCCTCGAGGACGGCTCCATATCGACGACCGCCGATGCGATACTCGACGGCGACGCCGCGCCGTGCCTGTTCGAGCGCGAACTGACGTTGATTCGCCAGAATCATGGCGAGTTTTTGTTTGTGGTACGGGCGTCGCTCTCCTTTCCAGGACGTCTCGACCATGACAATTCCCACTTCGTCGGCGGGCAACGACCCGAGCGGGCCGAGTTCGGCGTGTAATTGATCGTATGGGACGAAGATCCAGTCGCGCCCGGAGGGGGAAGCATCGGGTTGGAGGTTGTCGCGGCGCTCGAAAAAGAGAGACATGTATGGGCTCCTCAAGACGTTTTCATCGAACGAGGGGTTTCCGCCGTTCTCTGGAAGTATGATGCGCGATTGTGATAAAAAGTTGCAGCGATCGTGTGATTTTCATGAAAAATCGCTCCGCGCACGTGCTCAATTGGCCCGTGACACTTGCACCTGGACTTGACCGTCCGGCGTGCGTCGCACTCGCATCTCCCAGGGATTGCAGCAGACGTCACAGTCTCGAACCATGCGCCCTTCGTCGCCGGGGGCGATCCAGATTTCGACCGATTCGAAACAATAGGGGCATCGAACGATTTGCGATTGATGCATCAACCCACCTCCGTATGGCCGTCTCGATACGAAATGCTCTTCTTGACAACTAGTTTAACACGCGGTTTAACAAGCCGTCCAACGTGAATCTCACTCGTCTCGAGTCATCGCGCCCGGTGCGAGGGGAAACGACGTGAGTCGTGTATCGTCTTCAGCCCTCGGTCTGCCTCTAAGCCGACCTCCAGGTCATGATGTCTGGAGAGTCGATGGAAGACGTTCGACTCGAATACGGGTCTATGTATCTGTCCCGGCTCGACGACATGCCATCATGACTTCCTTCGGGGCTCGTGACCATGATCTCGATCATAAAGGCCATCGCGGGGGGCGGTGCACGCCCGCTCCTGGAGGGAGAAAGCATGTTCGAGCACGTCGATTGCAGCGGCAGTCGACCGTGGGGCCAGAGGAGATACGGGAGACGTCGAGAGAGTGGCTTCCTTCGAACATGTATCGACCTGAATCATCCCCGACCCGAATGACGGTCGCCTCCGAGGTGGACGCGACGAGACATCTCACCGGCGAGGCGTGCGAAGTACCGTTTCGTCGAGGGCGCTGTGGACGTGTTCGGCGGTCGAGGCGATCGCTTCGGGGGTGTCGAGAAGATCGTTTCGCACTTCGATCTCCAGATATCGGAGATCGTGTTCATGGGCGTGACGCTCCACCGAATAGATCAATCCTTCCCATCCGGAATAGGGCTCGTTGATAGCGGTCTCGAAGCCCCGTTCGCGCATCGCGTCGGCGAGGGGATCGATGTAGTCGGGATAATTGTCGAAGAGCAGTCCCACTTCGACATCGCGAACGTCGTCGCCGAGCTGAGGAGTGAAAGTATGGACCGACAGTAAAAAGAGATCGGGATTGCGTGCGACCGCCCGGGCGAGCCGTCGCTCGACGACCCGATGGAATCCATCGTGATAGAGTTCCAGACGCCGCTCGATCTCTTTGTCGTCGAGATCGGTATTCAGCGCAACCGGCTGGTCGAGAGCGTGCGTGCGGAAGAGGTTGTCTTGATCCAGTCCTCGATTGGGATCGCAGACGAGGCGCGAGACGCGTGACAATACGGCGGGTGCGTCCTCGAGTTGGGCGATCTCGCGGACGAGTGCTCCGGCGCCCAGGTCCCACGCCCAGTGGGTATCGAGCAGCTCGCGATCCGATTCCGACAGGTCGAACCGATCGGGGATGACGTTGTCGGCGTGCTCGCAGGTGATGAAGAGACGCGTGGGGGACGACTGGTTCTCGAGGACTTCGGCAACGGACATGGGCTCTCGGCGGACATCGGAGAGGGGTACGACTCGGGTCCGGCGACATGGGAGAACACCGGCTCCAGCATGTCATTATACAGAATCCTCTTCGACGACGAAATCCCCGCTCGTCGAAGGGTCCGCTCGGATTCCGTGGAATACATCATGGTTCAGCACCTGCAGTCGGCAGCCCCGATGATTGGCCGGCGCTCCAGGGAAGACGTGTCGTCGAGAGCCCACGGATCTGAGTCCCCTCCCTCGTCGAATGAGCCCGTTCAATCTTCGGAACCGCGATTAAAGAGGCGAAGGAGCGGCGTGATTTTGAGTTTGCTCCCTCCGCCTCCGCCCCACAGATGCCAGCCGAGCGCCCACCAGAAAAAGAGGCCGGCGTTGACCGCCAGAATGATGCCCGCGACCATCAGCGTCGAGACCCCGTAGAGATAATAATCGAACTGGCTGAGGATCATCGTCGCACAGATCGCCAGCGCCGAGGCAATCATGCCCAAAAAGAGGCGGGTCCCGAGCTTGTTGAGCGAATCCCCCAACCGATCAAGTGACTCGTTCCGGACGCTCAACGTCAGATTCCCACTCTCCAGATCCATCAAGATCTGGTCGAGATGCTGGGGCACCTGCTGGATGAACCCCGAAAACCCCATCGCCGAGTTCATCACGCCCTTCAGGACGTTCTGGGCCGAGAAACGCTGGCCGGCCAGGCGGCGTGCGTAGGGCATCCCCTTGTCCATGAGATCCATGTCCGGATGGAGGCGCCGCATGAGCCCCTCGATGGTCATGGCCGCTTTGGTCAGGCGGGCGTAGCTGGGATTGAGGCGGATCTGATGACGTTGGGCGGCATCCATCGTCTCTTGGACGAACTCCGAGACGTCGACCTCGCCCAGCGTCGAAAACAGGTAGTCGTCTCGGATCTCGACGATATCCGATTTTAGCTCACGGAGGTTGACCCGTCCGACTGGATAGCCCATCTGGAGTAGCGTGCGTGCGATCCCGTCCTCGTCACCGGTGAGCACCATCAAGATGAGGTCGCTCAGGTCGCGCTGCTGACGAGGCGACAGGGTGCCGACGAGCCCGAAGTCGATGAAGACCAGTGTATCCTCGGAGTCGACCATGATGTTGCCGGGATGGGGATCGCCGTGGAAGAAGCCATCCTCGAGAACCATCTGATACATCGCCTCCAGAAGGGTATCGAGGACGCGATGGGCTCGGGGCGTTGCTCCCTCGATCTCGGAGAGTTTGTCGCCATCGATGTATTCGAGCGTCAGCACACGGTCGGTCGATAGCTCCTCGAAGACGCCCGGAACGGCGACGTTGGGCTCGTCGACGAAGTTCTCCCCGAAGGTCTGGATGCTGCGCGCCTCGTGTTCGAAGTCGAGCTCCGAGAGGATCGCCTCCTCGAACTCCTCGACGATGGCCGTCGGGGTGTAGAGCTCCAGCTCCTCGACGGTCGCCTCCAGGAAGCGAGCCAGATAGTAGAGAATGGCGAGGTCGCTCTGAATCTTGTCGCGAATCGAGGGCCGCTGCACCTTGACGACACAGGGCACACCCTCGTGCGTTCGAGCTCGATGGACCTGGCCGATACTCGCCGCCGCGAGGGGTTGTTCCCGGACCTCCTCGAACAGCTCGTCGAGCGTCCCGTCGAGCTCGGATTCGATCTGTTCCCGCACCTTGTCGAACGACATCGGCGGGACCTGGTCTTGGAGTTTCTGCAGCTCCTCGATGTAGGTCGGCGGCAGGATGTCGGGGCGCGTCGACAGGACCTGCCCCAGTTTGACGTAGGTGGGCCCGAGATCCTCGAGGACGTTGCGAAACCGGGTCGCGACTTCGGTGTCG
>JAQCND010000066.1 GCA_028274765.1 Bradymonadaceae bacterium | reverse complement strand
GAGAACTTCTTCTTCGTTGACTCGAGTTCCGTTGGAGCTGCCCAGATCGTAGATCGTGTAGTCGTCGCCATCCCGGACGATTCGGGCGTGCTGACGACTGATCGAGGGATCGGATAAGAGAATAAAATTGTCGTCCGTGCGGCCGATCGTATTGTCGACCTCCGAGAGCATGAACTCCTCACCGGCGAACTCGTCACCGACGCGAACGAGCTTGTGGTGATCGTCGTCCTCGGAGATGAAGAGGGTCTTGCGGACGTCTTGATCTTCGAGTTCTTCGGATTGTTCCTGATACTCGAGATAGAGGTAGTAATCCCCGACACGCACCTGGGAGGCCGTCCCGAGGTGGCGCTGGTCGACGACTCGCTGGCCGTCGACGGTCACCCCGTTGGCGCTGTTGAGATCTTCGATGTAACAGCGCCCATCCTCGATGAAGAGATTGGCGTGACGTCGGCTGACGCTCGAGGAGGGGAGCACGATATCACAGTCGTCGTGCCGACCGATCAGATACGAGCCGTGGTCGAAGGAAAACTGTTCGGCGATCTGACCGTTGTTGTCTTCAATCGTGAGAGAATACATGTCGCCGAGGCCGAGACGAGTCTCAAATGCGATGCGCGATCGTCGAACTGCGCACAATGTCGATGACAAGAGCGGAGAGGGGCGAAAGCATCACTCTCGAAAGAGCTCGAGGTCGACCTCGAATCCAGCGTGACGTAGATCCTCGTAGAAGAGGGGAACGTATCCCGTCGACTCAAAATCTCCTCCCATGCCGTCTTCGTCGTCGAAGTAGAAGACGTCTTCGAGCTGGAAGGTATCGAGCTCGACGCCGCGCACCTCGCTGATTTGATGGATGCGTTCGGTCCCGTCCTCCGACGGGGCGACCACGACCACGAGATCGACGGCCCGTGCGATCCGTCGCTGCAACCCCTGCTGGTGCGCTCTCGCCGAGCTACAGGCACTCACCAGTGCCTTCAGGGCATCGGCGGCGCCGACGGCGTCGATGGTGGCGAGATTACCGTGCGTCCCCCCGGCAGCGGCTCGAATCCATCCGAGGGCTTCTCGGCCGCGACAGGGATTGAGCAGTACGCGATCGGCCCGCATCGCTTCGGCCGCCTCGACGACATCGAGTGAATCGACGCCGTCGACGGCGGGTGTCTGGAGCTGAAAGACCGTCTCCTGAGGAAGAGTGAGCTGAGGGGTCTGTTCGATGGCTGCAATGCGAGTGCCCTCGGGAATGGCGTGAGCCAGCGCCTCGAAGATCCGGCTGTTTGCCGCCTCGGACGGACCGGCGACGAGTATGGAACGACCGACCTCGGCGACCTGCTCTAGAAAGTCGAGCATGTCGGGCGACAAGACGTTCGCTTCGACGAGTGTGTCCAGATCCGGGTGCTCGCGGCGAGGTTTCTCGAGCGTGAGCACGGGGCCATCGACGCCCACCGAACCTGGAATGAGGCGAGCGAGTGTTCCATCGTCGAGGCGACTCTCTTCGATGTGTTCTCGAAAGTCGGAATGGCCCATCAGACGTTCGACCGTCAGCTCGAAGAGATCGGGGTGGCTGAAGGCGCGGCGCGCCCGAACCGACATGTCGTCGTGCTCGAGTACCACCCGATCGTAAGCATTGACGTGAATGCTCCGCACGTCGGCATCTTCGAGATGAAGGGCGAGCGGTCCCCATCCGACGCACTCTGCGAGCATCAAATCTTCCAGCTCATCGTGATCGACAGGAGGATCGACGTCAGCGATGGCGTCACGTATGGCGGCAAGACACTGCTTGCGCACCGGGTCGTCGACCTCGCCGTCGAGCGAGCGGGTCGAGAGATCGAACTGCTCGAGAAACACCTCTGCCACCGAGCGCTGATGGTTGTGAAAGGTCTCGTCAAAGTCCGAACGAAAGTCGGGCGAGGGAATCGAGACGTGTGCCGGACGACGCCGATCTTCGCCCTCTATGTCACCGCCGGATTCACGCGATCGTGGTGGCGAGGGCGCCGATCCAGCATCTTCATCCTCCTCTTTTCGGGTTGAATGGCGCGAGGGGGCACTACTCGAGGGGCCAGACGATTCGGGAGGCGCACGGTCTCGAGGGGACGGCCCGTCCGAACTCGGTTCAGACGAGCCGGCGTCCGGGGGGGATGTGGGATCGTCGCGGCGTTTGCCGCTCCCTCCCGGCGAACGACTGGGCGATGAATCGGTTCCGCCTCCCATGCCCGAGGAGTCGGGCTCTTCGGTGCGACCGCCCGACCGTCCCGGGGAGGGACCCCCAGGGTCGCTATCACGCTTGTCATCGGGGCCATCGGGGCGACGTCCCGAGCGTCCACTTCGCGCCCCTCGTCGTTCGTGTCCTTCGTCGGGGGGAGAGCTCGACGAGGGACGCTCGCGGGATCCCGAACTCCGATCGTCCGAGGAATCGCCGCCGATCGACGAATCTCGCCGCGTCGAGCTCCGGGCCTGGTCACCGAGGCCCGAGTCATCGGGGTTCCCCCGACCAGACGAGCGTTCGCCCGGTCGTGAGGAGTCGGGGGAGCGTGGACGCGGTCCGGACTGAGAGCTGTTGTAATTGTCCTGAAGTGGATCGCGCCCGCCCCCCCCACCCGGCGATCCTCCCGACTGGCCGCCCCCCTTTCCACTGTGGGGAGGCGACGACGGTTCGCGACTGCTCGGCTCACTCGAGCCCGGACCGTCGCTGTGGGGGGACGAAGAGGGGCTGCGCCCGCCACCTCCGCCGCTCTGGTTCTGGGCCCCTGGCGGTTGAGGGGGCGCATCCGGGGGCGCTTGGGTCCGCTCCGGCTGGACCTGGAGGATGAAGTCTCCGATGTAGACCTTGTCACTCTCGGAGATCTCCTGCTCGCTCGTCACGCGACGACCATTGATGTACGTCCCGTTGGTGCTATCGAGATCGTCAACCGTCAACGAGCCCCCTCGGTCGTAGATACGGGCATGCTTTTTCGAGACATTGCCCTTGGGGAGAACGATATCGTTTCCCTTCATGCGCCCGATGGTCACCTCGGACTTGTCGAACTCGTAATTCGACTTCTGACCGCCTTTCTCACTGATTTTAACGGTAACCATTCCTGCGACACATGTTTTGGAGGGACACGCAGAAGGTGATGTCGATAGATACCTGACGCGAGGGAATCACCCTTATCTGCGCATATCAATCGACGTTGACACGCACTCGTCTCTATCTCTCGAGAGATGATTTCAGAGGTTGAGAACTCTGTCAAGATTATGAACCAGTCACCGTTTCCCCAGAGCGGCTCGTGCCACGTCTCCTCCTCGCCCCCCTCTCGACATGATGACGGATCTCGATGAAACAATAGACTGCCGCCGATCGGAGGATGCCAAGAGACGGTGAGAAGCTCCGAGCCTCGAGGACTCGAGGGTTGGCTCTCTGAACACGACGATGTCTCCAGCTACGACGATCGTGCCATGTTGTGCGACAAACTCGCTCCTCCCCTCTCGGTGACATCATACGCCCGGCTCGGCAGCTCAGTGCCGAGTGTCGATACCCCTGACACGCTGTAAAATATGACGTTGCTTAACCCATCATGGCCATGCAACACGCCATGGACCCGGACGAAAAAGTCTATCCTCGAGGCATGCACTGATGCGCGAATGACTCGTGGCGTGGGGCTCGAGTCACACTACCCCGGGGGAGGTCTCACGGTATCTGAGCGACTCCAGATGCTTTCGACGCCCCATCGGCCTCGAGAGTATAGACGAGTACGGCTCAATCGTCGGCGAGAGAGACGTCCGAGGTCGTGTCGGCCTCCTCTCCTGCTTCGATGTCCTCGATCGTGGGGGGATTGGGAAGATCTTCGACGACCGACGGATCGGAGGGGGCGTACTCGGGGTCGTAGAGATGGCATCGCACGATTCGCCCATCTTCGGTCTCCGTACGCTTGGGCTCGACCGAATCACACGGCTCGTAGCGAGCGGGGCACCGCGTGTGAAACGGGCATCCGCTCGGGGGATCGATCGGCGAGGGGACGTCGCCCTCCAGCACCACGCGTTCCTTGTCTCGGGTCTTCGGATCGGGATCGGGAATCGCCGAGAGCAACGACTGGGTATAGGGATGTTTGGGATCCTCGAAGAGCTCCTCGGTGGGCGCCAGCTCCGCGATATGACCCAGATACATGACGGCGACCCGATCGGAGATGTGCTCGACGACCGACAGATCGTGGGCGATAAACAGGTAGCTCAGGTTGAACTCCTCCTGGAGATCCTTGAGGAGGTTGATGACCTGAGCCTGGACCGAGACGTCGAGCGCACTGACGGGTTCGTCGCAGACGATGAAGTCGGGGTTGAGCGCCAGAGCTCGAGCGACCCCGATGCGCTGGCGCTGGCCGCCGGAGAACTCGTGGGGATACCGAGTGGCATACTCGGGCTGGAGGCCGACGCGCTCCAGCAGGTCCTCGACCATGCGACGGCGCTCTTCGCCATGAGCGATCTCGTGAAATTCGATCGCTTCGCCGATGATCTTCTGGACGGTCATGCGCGGATTCAGGCTCGACTGCGGGTCCTGAAAGATGAACTGCATGTCGCGCCGGATCTCGCGCATCTGTTGTTTGGAGAGCCCGAAGATCTGGTCGTCTTTAAAGTAGACCTGCCCGGAAGTCGGTTCCTGGAGGCGGAGCATCGTCTCGCCGGTCGTGCTCTTGCCACATCCGGATTCGCCGACGAGCCCGACCGTCTCGTTGGGATAGATGTCGAAGGTCACCCCGTCGACGGCTTTGACGTGGCCCGTCACGCGATTGAAGATCCCGGAGGTGACGGGAAAGTGCTTTTTGAGATTTCTCACCCGAACGAGCGGTTCTGCATCTCGTTCGTTCATCGCGTCGGATGTCGTGTTGTCGGCGAGTTCAGTCGAAGCGCTCATCAGTGGACTCGTCGCTCGTGTCGCGTAACGTGTGACTGGGGGCGAGAGAGAGATCGTCCGTCGCGGAGGCGAACGGCTCGACCTCCAGATGGAGGTCGGGATGAGCCGCCATCATTCGGCTGCCTCGGTTTCGGCCATCGAGGCGTCGAGATTCTCCTCGGGCCGGGGGCCCGTCTCCTCTTTGGTGCCCTCGCGCACCTCCTGGGCGTACCAGCAAAGCGAGAAATGATCGTCCTCGGTCATCTCCTGTTCGGGAGGAAGTTCGCTGCACTGTTCGGTGGCGTACTCGCACCGATCGCGGAACCGACACCCCGACGGAAAATTCTGGGGACTCGGCACCATGCCCGGGATGACATACAGGCGATCGTCGCGCTGGCCCTGGGCGACATCGATCTGGGGGAGACTCGAAAAGAGCCCGATCGTGTAGGGGTGCGAGGGATTCTCGAAGATGGTCTCGACGTCGCCGTATTCGACGACGCGCCCCCCGTACATGACGGCCACGTAATCGCACGTCTCGGCGATAACCCCGAGATCGTGAGTGATAAAGAGGACCGACATGTCCAGATCGTCCTGCAGATCACGGAGAAGTTCCAGAATCTGGGCCTGAATCGTGACGTCGAGGGCGGTCGTCGGCTCGTCGGCGATGAGCAACTTGGGATTGCAGGCCAACGCCATGGCGATCATGACACGCTGTGTCATGCCGCCCGACATCTGGTGGGGATACTCGTCGATGCGCTCGTCAGCAGCCGGGATCCCCACCTTGCGCAACATGTCGATCGCCAGCTCGCGGGCTTCGGTATATTCGACGTCGCGATGGAGCGTGATCGCCTCGATGATCTGATTCCCCACCGTGTAGACGGGGTTGAGGCTGGTCATCGGCTCCTGAAAGATCATCGAGATCTCGTTGCCCCGGATCGAGCGCATCTCATCGTCGGAGAGCTCCGTCAGATCGCGGCCCTCGAAGTTGATCGAGCCGCCGACGATCTCGCCGGGGGGATCGGGGACAAGGCGGAGGATGCTCAGCGCCGAGACGGACTTGCCCGAACCGGATTCGCCAACCAGTCCGAGGGTCTCGCCCTTGTCGAGCTCGAAGTTGACGCCGTCGACGGCCGGAACCTCCCCTTCTTCGGTGTAGAAGTACGTCTTCAGCCCGTCGACGTCGAGCAGAGGCGAGTCGCCGTCTTGCTCGGCCGACGACTCGTCGCCGAGTGAGCTGTGGTGGTCCGACGTACTCGATGTGAGATCGTCGTCTACCATGGATCATTCCCTCATTTTGGGGTCCATTGCGTCTCGAACCCCGTCGCCGATGAGTGTGAGAATCGTCACCGTCAAGAAGAGCGCAAAACCGGGACCGAGCATGAGCACCAGCCGACTGGTATCGCGCCCCGCTTTGAGGATCTGTCCCCAGCTCGGCGCCCCGGGGACGCCGACGCCAAGAAAGCTGATGGTCGCCTCGAACAAAATCGCCCCGGCGATGCCGAAGGCGACGTTGACCAGCACGGGTCCGAACGCGTTGGGAAGAATGTGGCGAAAGATGACGCGACGCTCCGGCAGGCCCAGGGCCTGAGCGGCCTGCACGAAGTCCTCTTCGCGGAGGCTCAAGAACTCACCTCGCACGAGGCGGGCCGTCCCGGTCCAGTAGACGATGCCGATGATGCCCATCACATAGAAGATACTCGGCTCCTGGATGAAGCCCCGGAGCGTCAAGATCAGGTAGAAGGCCGGAAAGACCAGGAAAACCTCGATGATGCGGAGAATCACCATGTCGACCTTCCCGCCGAAGTAGCCGGCGAGGCTCCCCAGTATCGTGCCGATGGTCGTCGAGATGGCGACGGCGACGATCCCGATGGTCAGCGAGATGCGCGTCCCGTAGATGATGCGAGTGAAGACGTCGCGCCCCTGTCGGTCGGTGCCCAGCCAGTGTTCCCAGCTCGGCTCCAGCCCCGAGGCCATCAAGTTGACGTCGCGATACGAATACTCGAAGAACGGAAGAACCGTGCGCATTCCGTCCTCGTTGGCCACGTACTTGACAAAGGGAACGAACGTCACCTCGAGATTGGCCGGAAGTCCGCCCGACAACGCCGCGCTCAGCAGCCCGGACAGATCCCATACAAGCAGCGCCCCGCCAACGACGGAGCCGCCCAGCGCCGCTCGACGCCAGAAGACGTCGTCGAGGATCGAGTCGTCGGAGCACTCGGCGTCACCGGAGCGGAGCCGGCAGATCTGCCAGCCCATCAGGTAGATCGGCGACAATAGGAGAATGTGCAGGCCCGCGTGAGTCAGGCCTGTTCCGGTCATCATGTGGCTGACGACCATGATGCCGGCGGAGAGGAATTGAAGGGCCCCGACGATCTGAGCGAACTGGCCGAACGCGACCTCCTCGTCCTCGACCAGCGCGCGGCGTGCGAGCCAGCCGAGCGCCACGAACGGGAGCATGTCCAGCACGACGAAGGCGGTTGTTACCGGCGAGGGCCAGATACAGAGGAGGACCAGCACGGCGACCGTGGCGGCGACGATGGCGACCGTCTGAAAGGCACTCTCTCGACTCTTGCCCTCGTCCTCGAGTTCCGTCAGATGCTCGGCGCCCGCCCAGAGAATGCGGTAGACTGGCAACAAGATGACGCCGAACAGGGAGAGTTTCCAGACGTGAACGACCTTTTCCATGTCGTGTTGGCGGATCAGGTCGACGTAGTTCACGTACGGTTGCTGGAAGTCGCTCATCAGCACGACGACGGCCCCGATACTCTGCAGCGCCAACGATGCCCAGATGAAGCGCCGCCGGATCTGCATGAAGTGCTTTTTCGATTCGAAGCTGCTGACGCTCTGGAAGCCCCACCAGGCCAGAATGTTGAAGGGCAGGCTGAACAGCAGGAAGTTGAAGAAGATGTCGACATTGTTCTCGAAGAAATTGACGTCGAAGAGCGCGATAAACCAGGGGAACGAGGTGCCCTGGACCTCCGCACTGCCGATCCCCTCGGGCAGATGGAGATAGAAGGGGACGTTGAGCGCGACGATCGGGGAGATGAGGGCGATGAGTATCAGCAGCCCCAGCCCGTAGAGACTGGCATAGCTGAAGGGATACGTCTTGAACTGCTGCCAGACGATCTCGAGGTACGAGCGGTATTCGCCTTTGGTCTCGTCCCCGGAAGATTGTGACGAATCATGCGACATGTCGGTTGCGGTCGACGGGTCAGTCGAAACTGATTCGCGGATCCACGAGTGCGTACGTGATATCCGAGATGAGAATGCCGATCATCGTCAGCACGGCGGAGATCAGCAGGATCGCCATCAGGGCGTTGTAGTCCCGGGCGAGGATGCTGTCGAGTAGATACGTGCCCATGCCCGGAATGCCGAAGACGACCTCGATGACGATCGAACCTCCGATCAGCCGGGGTAGGCGGGTGCCGAGCAACGTCAGGATGGGAATCATGCCGTTGCGCGTGGCGTGTTTGATGATGACCATCGGCTCCGAGAGTCCCTTGGCGCGAGCCGTTCGAATGTAGTCGGAGCGAATGACATCGATCACGCCGGTGCGAGCGTACCGACTCAGTGCGGCAAATCGACGGTAGGTCAGACAGAAGACCGGCAAGATCAAGTGCCAGGCGACGCTCTTGAGATAAGTAAGCGTCGTCATCTGCGCGGCATCGTCTCCGACGAAGCCTCCGACCGGAAACAGGTTGATGGGATCGCCAGCGGCGAAGAACTTCAGCAAGAGAACCGCCACGAAGAAACTCGGCAGGCTGTAGAGCATCAGCAGCACCGTCGTCGTCACCTGGTCGATCCAGGTGTTTTGATTGTTGGCACTCCAGACGCCGATGGGCACGCTGATTGAGAACGCCAGGAAGATGGCGGCAAAACTCATCGCCAGCGTGTAGCGCACCTTCTCGCCGAGCGTCTCGATGACGGGTTCCTTGCTGACGTGGCTAATCCCGAAGTCGAGATGGAGGAGGTTCCCCATGTACCGGGTGAATCGCGTATCCATGACGAACGCCGAGATCCGGCGCTCGGTCGGATACATGAACCGGTATCGGTGCTTGTCGTACCACACCTTCCATTTCGAAAGGGTGATTTGGATCTCGGCCTCGGAGGCATCCGGTGACACTTTCCATGGTTCGATGCGCTCGTTGATCGTGTCGACCCGGTCGTTGTACTGCTCCTCGGTGGCGGTCAGTTGCTCGCCCCGCTTTCGGATCAGTTCGCCCTTGGCGTTGGTCGTCAACTGTTCGATCGCCAGGATGCGGACGTCTCGTCGATCGTGATTGTCAGCGATGGTGAGTAACTCCGAGACGACGTACGTGCCCCAGTCGGAGAGCGACTGTTGAGCGTTGATGAGCGCGCCCGACTCGGGCTGCTCGTCGGCGGGAAGGCAGTTGTCGGGGGCCGGCTCGTCTCCCTTGGGACAGGTCGGACGACGGCCATCGGCCAGGATCGTCAGTTGGTTGGCGACCCGTTCTCGGCTGATCCAGAATCGAGTATTGTAGAGAACGGGTTTGTCGAGATTGAACTGCTCTTTGAAAATCTGATAGCTCTCGGAGGTTCCCTGGGACTGGGCACTCTGTGTGCCCTGAGAACCGAGCTGGGTTTGAGCGGGGCTCCCGGGGACGGCGTTGAGAATTAAAAACTCCAGCAGCACCACGAAAAAGAGCGTGGGCACCATCAACAGGAGCCGCTTGAGAATATAGCTGCTCATGGGCGTGTCGTCATCGGTTCGAGTACGTACACCGTCCTGTTCGAGGTTGGGCCGAGCTCATACGCCTCCCGCTCAAAGCAGGCAGCTCTCGGCGCTGTCGTCATCCACGGAAGGGGGCGTTATTTTTGCAGCGACGCTCCACTGAAGTTCCAGGGGATCGAGAGCGCCTGAGGCCGAATCTTCTGGAAGACGACGTTCTCGAGCCGAGGCTGCCAGGCGTAGACGGCTTTGGGGGCGTAAAAGAAGGTGTAGGGTTGTTCGCGATGGATGATCTCGTGAAACTCGTGGTAGAGTTTCTTGCGTTTGTCCTTGTCGAAGGTTTTGCGCAGCTCCTCGATGATCTCGTCGGCGCGATCGTTGCGAAATCCCACTCGATTGGATCCCTTCGGAATGTCGGCCTGGCTGGAGTGCCAGATTTGGTACGGGTCGATGCCCCAGCCGAGGGCCCACCCTCCGGTGTAGGCGTCGAAGTTCTTCTCGTTCATCTTTTTCTGCATCGTTGGCCAGTCGACCTGACGGGGACTCATCTGCACACCAATTTTGCGCAGGTTCTCCTTGTAGACCGACAGATAGGCACGCGTGGTCGGTTTGTTGTAGGCGAGGATGTCGAATTTGAACTTGCGTGTGTCACCATCGATTGTCTTCTCGCGGACACCATCTCCGTCGTCGTCGGTCCATCCCGCTTCTTCGAGGAGCTTGCGCGCTTTGTCGAGGTCGTATTCGAGCGGCTCGATGTCGGGATCGTTCGCCGGATGTTTGTAGTAGTAGGGGCCGTACTGGATGTGGCCGAGCCCGTGGATGACGTTTTCGATGATACTTTTGCGGTTTAGCGCGTGGGTCATGGCAGTTCGGACGCGCCGATCCGAAAAGAGCGGTTTGTCGGAGTTCCAGCCGATGTAGTAATAGACGAAGCGATCGACCTTCTCGTATTCGAGCTCGTCCTTCTCGAAGGGACTCCCCGGCCCCGCCTCCTTGATGTTCTCTTTGTAAAGTGGAGGACTGAGATCCGTGAAGTCGAGATCGTCGGCTTTAAGCTTCAGGTAGGCCGGCTGGGGCTTTTTGATGATCTGGAACTCGAGTGTCTCGATCGGCGGCGCCGTCCCCCAGAAGTCGCTGTTGCGGGTCAGCTCGATCCTCGTTCCCTGCTTGAACTTCGAGAACTTGTAAGGCCCGATGCCCACCGGGTGGCGATTCGACCAGTGGCTGTTGAATTTCAGGCCCAGAGACTCCTCGGCGATTTTTTCTCCCGATTCGGTGCGCGTGTAGAGCCACTTCGGCATCGGAAACATCGTGAGCGTCGACGACAGCGACTGGTGGGTCTTCTTTTTCCAGATGACTTTAAAGGTGTGCTCGTCGACGACCTTCGCCTTTTTCATCGACTTGAAGTAGTTCTGGAGGGCGCCGGCCTTGACTTGGGGGTTTTGAAGGAGCTCGAAGGTAAAGACACAGTCTTCGGCCGTCACTTCCTTGTCGACGTCATCGATCCACTCGTACTTGGATTTGGAGGTGTCGACGTTGGGCGTATGCCACTGCACGCCCTCTCGGATGTGAATCGTGTATTCGGTGTAGTCATCGTTGACCTCGATCTTTTTGGCGAGTTCGGGCACGAACTTGTCGGGGTTCTCGAGGTCGCGTTCGGCGAACGTGTTGTGGACGTACTCCATGATCATCTGGACGTCCGCCCCGTTTTCCGTCAGCCAGTTGAATCCCTTGGGATCGGAGCTGAGGCGGCGCCGCAATTTGCCTCCCTCCGGGACGTCCGTGGGCACGAGTGGCTGGGTGCGGGGCTCGAGGATGTTGTCCGGATCGTCGAGCGCGGCCCGGTCTCGAACTCCGCTCGCGCTGCCCCCCTGGTTCCCCGCCGAAGCTCGAGCCCCCTGCTGGGAGCGATCGACGGCCACGCCGTCCTCGATTTTTTGGAGGATTTTGTCTTGGGAGGATTGGAGCTCGCTGACCCGACGCTGAAGCTCGACCACCTGCTCTTCGGTGTTGTCGGTCTGCCACACGTTGACGATGGTGACGAGCGACAGCAAGACGAGCGTCACGATCAGCGCGATGGTGGCTTTGAAAGTGCGCGGCATGGAATCTCAACTCCTGGCTCGTGGACGCTGAGGGGAGGCGAATAGCTCGAGACGGCCCACATACTTGTCGATGAGGGGCGTATCGCATGTCCCCGATGGGCACAAGGAATGGAGTCATACGTGAGAGAAACCAGCGGTGTCAACGCCATGCCCTCGAGACTCGAGATGAGCCCGAAAGAATGTGCTTCGACGAAGGAGGGAGACGTCGCCCTTCGACAGAAGGGGTCGCGCCCCGACACGCCGAAGAGAGGGGATGCTTTCGATGCCGGGATCAACGCTCGTCGTCGCCCGTGGCTGTCGGCCGAAATGACACGAGAGGCCGTCGCTCGAGTCGTAGGACGATCGGGCACCGAGGAGGCGAGTCCTCAGCGTATCACGTCGACGATGAGTAGACGTGCGCACTGGCACACGGATGCCCGACAGCCCGGTTTCAGCACATCCAAGGGACTATCGAAGACTCACGTGGCCCCCGACGGCGAGGCTTGATGCGTGTCGGAGGGGGCTCGAGCAGCCCCCTCCGGTCGCATCGAGGCGATAGACGTGGGTGCTCGAATGGAATGAGGGGCGACGCACTCTCGTTCCGCAGCCGGTGTCGGGGGCAAAGCGGGGGTCAGTGCTGGGAGGGCAGTTCCGCCCTGGAGCGAGTCTGCACGCTGAGGTGATCCTCCATGGCTTCGGGACCTTCGCCGAACTGGTCGACCTCGTCGCTGACATCCACGGATAGCGTCCGGGCCACTGCCTTCGAGTCATTCGCGCCTCCGCCCCCCCTCTGGAGCTCGGGACATTCGTGACGATCGAGTGCTCTCGAGATGGGTCGCTTCAGCTCCCGTCCCCAGGCCCCGACGTCGAACGTAAACCGAAGGCTCTGAAGTCCGGACGTCAGCTCAACTTCGCCGAGCGAGTAACGATAGGAGTCCGTACTCTGGTACGAGAAATCGCCCCAGTGCGACGGCGACGCCGACCGATCCGTCGCGGTTCGATCCGGCTCGTAGGGAATGGGAATCGGATCACCATCGTTGCTGCCGTCACCCGACGCGACCTCTCGCGGCTTACGACAGGAAGAGGCGTCGACGGGAAAGTATCCCGAGAAGGTGACACTCGATGACGCATTGTCGGGGGAGTTGGCGGATTCGAGACGCAGTGTCACTTCGTAGCGGCCAGGGGAGGGGAGCGCGATGGGATCACCCTTCTCGTAGCTCTCGCTCTCCCCGAGTTCGAAGGCCAAATGGAGGGGATCGGAGGTGACGTATCCGATCGAAGCCTCGGGGTCGTCGATCGGCTCGAACCGGACCTCCGCGACCCGAAAGTCCATCTGCTCGACAAAGAGTTCCCGGGGGAGTTCGTGCTGCCCCGAGAGCTGAAATTCGGGCACGAGTCGAGCCGTCGACTCTCGAGTCTCATCGGACGTCGAGGTCGATGCATCTTCGGCTGGAGAGTTCTCGAAAAAGGAGGCATCTCCACACCCAGAGAGCCCGATCAGGGTCAGGCTGACAAATGCCACGAGGTGGGGGCGACATCTCATCGCGTCTGCTCCAAGCGAAAGGCGCTCTTGGTGTTATCCAACGAGTTTCTGTTTGAGTTCGACGAGCTGATCGTCTCCATTGACGATCTGACTGAGACGCGGGCGCGTCATGTCGAGGAGATCGGCTGCCTGAGTGATGTTTCCTTCAGTCTCGATCAACGCCCGACGAATCGATTCGTATTCGAGTCGATCCTGCAGCTCCGACAGGGTACGATCCTCTTGGACGATCTCCTCGACGAGCGTCTCTTCGGGAGCGTCGTGGGCGGTGTCGGGCGACACGTCGTGTTCCGCGCTCGTCTCGTACTCTCGGGCAGTCGCCGTGTAATCGATCTCGGGCGTCTCGAGATCGATCTCTCCGTCGGCAAAGAAGTCCTGGAACTGGCGAACTTCCTGCATCGTCACCTCGTCGCCTTCGGTGAACAACAGGATACTTCGAATGAAGTTCTTCAATTCACGAATGTTACCGGGCCAGCTGTACGCCGTCAAAAATTCGAGGACGTCTCGACTCAGGGTTACGTCTTCGCCGTCGGCGACGAACTGTTCGGTAAAATGGGAGACGAGCCGTGGGATGTCCGACTGACGTTCCCGGAGGGGCGGAAGCTCCAGCAGCACCCCCTTGAGACGGTAGTAGAGATCGAGACGAAATTCTCCGTTCTCGACCATCTTCTCGAGGTCGCGGTTTGTCGCGCAGACGAGCCGAACGTCGGACGTGCGCGTCTCGGCGCCTCCGACTCGCTCGAACTCGCCCTCCTGCAAAACCCGGAGGAGCGCCACCTGAGCCTTGGCGGAGATTTCACCGATCTCATCGAGGAAGATCGTACCACCGTCGGCTCGTTCGAATCGGCCCGTCTTTTCTTCGACTGCCCCCGTGAAGGCGCCCTTTTCGTGGCCGAACAGTTCGCTGAGCAAGAGATTGTCGACAAAGGCCCCACAGTTGACCTGCACGAAGGGCGCCTCTTCGTCGTCGCCGATACTCTGCTCGTGCACAGCTTCGGCGATCAGTTCTTTGCCGGTTCCGGATTCCCCCTGGATCAGGACCGGTGATTCGCTTTTGGCAACCTGATCGATGCGGCGGAAGATCTCGAGAAGCCGCTCGTCGCGTCCGACGATGTGGTGGTAACGGCGGCGCCATCGGCGAAAGGCCAGATCGACCGGTTGCTCATCGTCTCCGTCCGACTCCGGCTCGTCGGTCTCCGGCGAATCGATGGTATCGAGTACCTCGGGAATGGGCTCGTTCAGGGTTCGTGCACACTCGACGAGACGCCGATGGATGGGAATCGACGCAAACGACTCTCGGTAGGCGTTCGGAATACGCTCGATCGCCTCTTGGAGCCGGGTCATCTCCTCGTCGATCAGCTTGCGCGCTTCCTCGGTCCGGTCGTCGTCTCGGAGCGCCCGATGCCGGATCAGCGAAGCGCGGAGCGCGTCCTGGGGGTACCCCTGCCGACGCAACTGCTCCGAGGCCGCTCGACCCCGGTGCTCGGCGGTCTCGAGATCGTCGTCGAGGGCGATGGCAGCTCGTCCCAGGTCGAGAAGGGCCTCGAATCGCTCGGTTTCGACCTGGGGATCGAGGGTCTCGAGGTGTTCGAGCGCCTCGCGAGCCGCTTCGAATTGCTCCAGCCGAGTGTGAGCGTAGACGGTACGGGCCTTGAAGAGCTGCTCGGGTCCGGCGGCCCCTGCGGTATCATCTTCGGACGTCGATTCGATCATCGAGACCGACTCGAGCATCTCCGCAAATTCGCCCCGCGAGAAGGCCACCTGTCCCTTCAGAAGCTCGGGGGCCGAGCCGACGATCAGATAGCGATGCTGATCGATCTGCTCCTGTTCGAGATGTTCGGCGATGGCAATCGCCCGATCGCCCCTCCCCATGTCGAGATAGAGCGTCGCGAGATTGTAGAGCGCCAGTCCATAGACGGGCTCGCGCCCGAGCTGACGGGCTGCCCGAACGGCTTCGCGATGGCGCTCGAGCGCCTCTTCCCATCGGTTCTCACGGTGCAGACAGATCCCGAGATTGAACAGAAGCTTGGCTCTCGGAATGACGTCCGGACGCGAGGTCCGCTCACAGATATCCTCGTGGAGGCGAATCGCTCGGGACGTCTCGCCGGCCTGGAGGGCGACGAGCGCGAGGTTGGCATCCGCTCGATCGACCTCCATCTGCCATCCCCACTGCTCGGCCAGCGTACGATTCTGCCGAAAGAGCTCCCGAGCCTGATCGACCTGGCTCCGAAGAATGCCGACTTTGCCGAGAAGATTGCGGGCCTCGAGTCGCGAGCGATCGCGCTCCTGGTCGTCGGACTCGGAGGCCGATTCGAGATGCTCGATGGCGTCACGAGCATGAGAGGCCGCCGCATCGAGATTGCCTTCGGCATACTCGGTCTCCCCCTTGCCAATGGTCGCTCGCCAATAGAGGGACGAGGGAGACTCGTCGCCCGATTCATGCTGACGCACCTCGCGAAAGAGCTCTGTCGCCTGCTCGTACGATTCAAGCTGACCCAGCAGTCGGGCCTGACGCCACTGAAGACGACGCCGCTCCCGGTCGTCCTCGACGTCGTCTTCGAGCGTTCGAGCATGTGAGAGGGCTTCCTCGAGGTGATCGAGTCCGGCATGGATATCGAGCAGATAGTGACGAATGTCTCGGCGTTTGTCCTCCGGCGCCTTCGGCAGTAGGGCTTCGAAGAGCTGTCGAGCTTCGTCGAGCGCATGTTCGCCGTGCAGTCGACGGGCGGCTCGCATGCCGTGTTCGAATCCACGCGCTTCGTCGCCCGCCGCGAGATAGTGTCGCGCGAGAAAATCTTCACCCGGTCCTCGAGGCTGACGGATGGCGACGTCGGCGAGCGCTCGATGAGTGCGCTTGCGATCGGAGGTGTTCAGACGTTCGGCGAGGCGATCCCCGAATTCGGGATCTTCGAGCCGGAGATGGACCGACCCGTCGACAATGTGGCGCTGCAGAAACCCTTCGTCATCGAGCTTCTGGAGCGAGCGCGAGAAGTAATCGTCGGCGCCCAGTTCATCGAGCACCCCTTCGAGATGTTCGACCGACAGTGGTTCGCCGGCGACGGCGAGGGCCTCGACGAGTCGCTGTTCACAGGCGTCGAGGTGTTGATATCGATATCGCCAGAAGTTTGTACAGTCGGCGGGCAGCGACTCCAGCAAACTCTCCAGGCGCTCGGGATCGCCGCCCGTGGAGGCGACGAGCTTGTCGACGACGCCCTCGCGGT
>JAQCND010000060.1 GCA_028274765.1 Bradymonadaceae bacterium | reverse complement strand
TCGACAACCTCTCTCGAGGCCTTTCGCCAGCGAGTTCAATCGACCGTCCGTGCTCAGGAATCTGCTCCATGACGCGTCGTCCATCGGATTGTCGCATCCCTCTCTTTGTGGCTGCATGGACCCTCGCTCTGCTCGTGCTGCCCTCTCCGGTCGAGGCGGGCGACGGATTCGAGCGAACCCAGACATGTGGGTCGTTCGGCACTCAGCCCTGCGAGCCGGGGGAGCAGCCCAAACCCATCTTTTGGCCGGGTCGATGTGTTCCGTACCACGTCAACGAGAAGGGCACGGACAATTTCCCACGTTCGGGGGACGGCACGATCGATGAGAACTCCCGCCTCTACGAACTGGTCGAAGAGTCGTTCGACGAGTGGAACAATCCGTCGTTGCTGGAGCAGCGAGACCAGCAGAATTGCAGCGACTTCACCATGGTCGACCAGGGGGTCACATCGGAGTCGAAAGCTCGCTATCTCCAGGGCGATCGGCGAGGCGAAAACGTCAATCTCGTCGTCTGGCGCGACGAGGAGTGGCCCTACAGCAGCCGCACGACGTTTGCGCTCACGAGCGTGACGTTCACGGCCGACGGCACGATTCGCGACGCCGACATCGAGTTCAACACGGACGTCTACGACTTCACCCACATCAACGCCGAGGGAGGAGGCAATCGCGACAAAGCCGATCTCAAAAACACGCTCGTCCACGAGATCGGCCATTTCCTCGGCCTCGACCATCCGAACGACCCCGACACGACCATGTTCAAGGAAGCCAACGTCGGTGAAACCAAGAAGCGCACGCTCGCGGCTGGAGACATCCGGGGGCTCTGTGCGACCTATCCCGTTCAGGGCGACTCTCGGACAACTTGTGACGATCAATCCGATCTCGTGGGTTCGGTTCCCTCGCGCCAGCGTCGCCGCCCGGGCAACGGAGGCGTAGGATGCTCGACGACCCCCGACGCGCCACCTCTGCCGTGGCTCGCCGTCGGGGTGCTGTGCGGACTTGGATTGCGTTCGACGCGAAGGACGAGACGATGAACCGGCGGAAACTGACGCGGGGAGAACGAGAGGTCATCTTCGAGGCACTCCTCGAGGTCGATGTCGCCTCTCGCTCCGTCTGTCGAGACGCCGTATCGAATTGCACATTGATTCGACGGCTCCCCACTGTGCTAGAGGTTCGAGGGCCAGGAACGGCAGTCGCCTATCTGGCGTTGCGGTTCCGGGCCAGCGGGGTCACACTCGGGGATGAAGTGTATCTGCGCGCGGAGTATTTCGATACACATCGACGGGTTCCGCTCGATCTAGTCGCGCACGAGGTAGCCCACATCGCTCAATTTCGTCGCGATGGGACGATTCCGTTTCTGAGTCGCTACCTCTACCATTATGCACGCGGCATTGCCCGGGGCATGAGCGATCGTCGTGCGTATCGAGCGATCGACTACGAACGCGAAGCGCGACAGGTCGCCTCGGCCCTCCCCGATCAGTGCGATTCCATCTCGTCCGCCGAATCCGATGAGAGATATCCGGCGAGTGCGCGGTAGTCGGCGGGGGAGATGTCCTCCGGACGGAGGTTGCGATCCAGTTCGGCACGCTCGAGCGCCTCGTCGATCGCTGCATCCTCGAAGGCCAGAGGAGCCAGCGCGTTGGGGAGGATCTTGCGTCGAGCCTGGAAGGCGGTGCGCACGATGGAAGTGAACGTCTCTCGGATCCCGTCGTCGGCGATTCGAGTGTCATCGATGGGAGCGAGACGAAGCGCAGCGCTATGAACCTGGGGAGCGGGTTCGAAGGCACCGGGCTTGAGGCGCTTGACGATCTCGACGTCGGCATAGAGGCGCCCCAGAATGCTCAAAACCCCATAGTCGTCGTCGCCCACCGAGGCGACAAAACGCTGGGCGACCTCTCGCTGGAACATCCAAACGAGGCACTCGAATCGATCGAGCAACGGGGCGGTCTGAAAGAAGATCTCGGTCGCCGCATGATAGGGGAGGTTGGCGACCGATCGCCACGTGCCCTCGTGAGTCGAGAGCGAGAGGTACTCTTCGAGATCGGCATCGAGGACGTCTTCAGGCTCGATTTCGAGTCGATCCTCCGATTGGAAGATTCGCTGGAGAAAATCGACGGCCTCCGTATCGACCTCGAAGGCGAGGACGTCGACGTCCCGCTGGAGGAGGGTCCAGGTGAGGGTGCCGCATCCCGGTCCGATCTCCAGCACGCGATCCCCCGCTCGAACGCCGGCTGCGTCGACGAGCGATTCGAGAATGTCGCGATGCACCAGGAAGTGCTGACCGAGGTGGGTTTTGGCACGCTGGCGGTACATTCGCCAGAGTACGGCCGGATTGTCGATCTCTCGAAAAGTCATGGCCTCAAAGTGGGTGTCAAGACGGGTTGCTCTTCGACCCAGGCCGGCGGGCCGCTGGCGCTCCAAGTCCCATGTCGACGTGTGGAAACGGACTCTAAAAGGACGGGCTCTGAGCGGTGGAATCGTCGAGAAACAGCTCGACGCTGTTGTCGTAGACGAGTTGGCGAATAATCTCGGCGTCGAGTCCGCGCTCTTGGAGGGCGGCGATCGTCTTGGGAATCCCGAGCACGTCGGACCCGGCTGCCCGGAGCGCGCTGTTGAGCACGATGCGCTCGGCACTTCCCACCGTCTCGAGGATCTCCATGATCACGTCGGCCGCTCGCTTGGGCGGGAGATCCTCGGGGTTGACCGAAATCCCCGCCACGAATCCATCGCGAACGACGGCCTCAACCATGCGTTCGTCGAGGTAGTTCATCATGACACGTTCGGGGGGAAGAGCGTACTCCTCGATGCGCAACATCATCTTGTAGGTCATGTTGACTCGCAGGCCCCGAGGAGGGGTCACGATGACCGGGAGATCCAACTCTACGGCCATGCGAATCTGACGCTCGAATAGCTCCCAGTGCTCGTCGCTGTCCTCCCAGGCGCCCACTTCTCCGAGCGCCACGACCTCGTCTCGGGCCAGCAGCTCGGGCAATTCGGTCCAGACTTCGGGGTGACGGCGCGTCGGGCGCGCCTCGGGAAGCACGCCGAGCGCCACATGCGCCCCGAGCCCACATCGTTCGATGCGTCGGTGCTCGTCCTCGATCAGCCACTCGAAATAGTCCAGCAGATCCTCGGCGCGCTCGAAGGGTCGACGCGGATGAGCCGTGGTGACGATCTGCTCGGTCTCGAAGTACGCGAGATTTTTCAGATCGTCGTCGGTACGGATGTCACTGCGGACGTGAGGGTCGAAGATCCGCAAGCCGGGCTGTTCACGGCTCGAGGCGTCAGGCTCGCTCATCGTCGTCCCCGGCTTCGGACTTCGCGAGTTCGGCGAGCGAGGAAGCGAGTGCGGGACCGGGCGGATCGGGATGTTCGAACGCCCCCGATTGCCCGCCGCGCTTGTCGATCACGTGGATGTCTCCGATGCTCAGGGTTCGATCACGACCCTTGCACATGTCGTAGACGGTCAGGGCCGCGATCGAGACAGCGGTCAGCGCCTCCATCTCGACCCCCGTTTTCGCGGAGGTACGAGCAGCCGCTTCGATGGCGAGGGCTCCTTCGTCGTCGAGTATCTCGAAGTAGACCGATACCGAATCGAGCGGCAGAAGATGACACAGAGGGATGAGTTCAGACGTCTGCTTGGCGCCCATGATGCCGGCGAGCCGGGCGACCTGCGTGACTTCCCCCTTGTCGAGTTCAGCCCGTTCGATCGCATCCAGAGTCTCCGACGCCATGTACACGAATCCTCGGGCGACGGCGCGCCGTTGGGTGACGTCTTTGTCGCCGACGTCGACCATCTGGGCGTCTCCCGATGCGTCGACGTGTGTCCAGTCGTCTGTGTCGTCTCGTTCGCTCATCGGCTCTGTCGTTGGAATCGAAGGCGTCTTCAAGTCTCTTGGGCATCGCTATCGAAGACCAGCGTCCTCGGGAGAGAAGCTGGGTTGGGACGCAGCCCTTGTATCACTCTTTGTCGTGAAACGAAATTGTCTCCGGCTGAAGCGTCAGGACAATCGCATAGAGGGGAAACGACCGCGGACATGAGCCGGCTAGAAGTCGGCGTTCCGGAACCAGGCCTCCCGAATAGACTCGATAGGGGTTCGGAGCGCCCTCATATGTCTTCGCAGCCTGGTTGGTACG
>JAQCND010000056.1 GCA_028274765.1 Bradymonadaceae bacterium | reverse complement strand
CTTGCCAGCAGGGATGCTGGCGCTCCAAAGGAGAGCTCGAGGTCGTCTATGGTCCGGCGCCTTTTGGGAGCGCCGGCTCCCAGCCGGCATATGGAACGGTTCACTCTATCCCTCGAATCAAAATTTAATCTCCATCGCCGTCGACCCCTCCAACGATGATTGTCGACAGAGAGCAGCAATTTGTTGCGTCAGTGCGGTCGTACAAGAGGAAGACGGGGCTCGACGTGTGGGCTCGAAGGCGTAGGCCACGGGGGGATGGCCCCCCGGATCGAGGGAGGATTCCCGGAGACGACGGGGAACACCTCCGGAGCTCGAGCGACGAGATGGGTTCAGAACGAAAAGCCCCCTCCCATCGATAGTTCGAAGCCGGGCGTGTAGCGACTGTTGGTCGAAGTCTCGTCCTGTTGGTAGTCGTTGACTTGACTCTTGTACGTCGGGAGCACGACATCACCCTGAATGAAGAGGCGAACGTTGCTCGCCCGGAAGAGCTCGTAGCCCCCCGAGATGTCGACGTTGACGCCTCGTCCTTGAAACGAGATTTCGTCCTGGGTGGAACTGTTCACGTTCTGCTCGACATTGGTGACCCCAAATCCGAGTCCCGCCCCAACGTAGGGCGTATGCGACGCGTACTGATTGAAAAGATACATGACGCCCACGCGGAACCAGCTCCCACTCGGCCCTGGCGAGACATCCTGTTGGTTGGTCGGGATGGTGACGTCGGCAACCGAGAAATCGATGGCGAAGTGACGAATCTCGTGACGCCAGCCGAATGCGATCGAAGGACCGGCCGCGTAATCAGCTCCGAAGGTTCCGCCATAACCAGTCGAGGCGTAGACGACCGTGTCGGCATCGAGTCGTTTGTCGTTCGTCTGGCCATCGGTGACGTTCTTGCGGTTGGTCGCCTCCTCGGTCGTTTTGCCCTCAAGCAGCGAGGTTACGAGCTGATCGTAGGTCTCGGGAAGTTCCTCGACGGAGTCGGCCTCGAGCTTGCGTTGACCTTGAGGGCCGGAGAGCGTGGCGACGATGGTATCGCCGAATTTCAGGTTGTAGACCGTGTACGTGGCGTCGCAGTCCTCGGAGCCGATCTCCTTGTCGGCTTTCTGAAGCCTCTCTTCGACGAGGATGCGAGTGGCCTTCTGCTGGGACGCATCGAAGGAATCGCGCTCGGCGTCGACGTCGACACAGACGGTGGCCGTCGCCGACGGAAGGGCGACGAGAAGGGCGAAGACGAAAGTGAGCACTTGCAGCGTGCGGCGTGTCGACATGGTGGCACCTCCTGAATATTCGGAGCATCGTCGTCAAAGACTCCATCTGTCGTCACCCATCAGAAGGTGCAAGGGGCGTTCCACGCATGCACACGCATGGAAACGAGAGATATTGGAGTAATCTTCTTCGATCGGAGAGACCTTCTCCTCCGGATTGGCGGAATGGTACTCCGACCGCGCCCTCGGCTCTGCGGAGAGGTCGTCAGGGGGCTCTCGAAGGAGGAATGGCTGGCTCGGCAGACGTATCGGGCGAGATCCGTTCGATGGAAGACGACTGGCTCGGTTATCTCTAGAGAGCGGGGAGACTCGAGTCCGTTTCAAAACGTCTCGCCCCTTGGCTCGAGCCAGCACACTGCCGTAACTAGGATAGCAAGAACAGGCTCCTCGCGGACTTAGGGCTCGGTTCAACACACTCGAACGGGTCTGCAGCTGCGGCTGATGCGGCGATCACGGCGTCGCCGGTCCTCCACATCACCTTGCGGGATTGCGATCGATTCGGCTCCTTGTCTTCACACGACCAGCCACGCTTTCGCTCCTCGCCGAGGTTCTAAAACCAATCTTTACAAAGGCACTTCGGACGATGTCGAGGTGGGACACCAGCTTTCACGCTTCGGTCTCGAACTGACGGCTCAGCCAGTTGCGATCCTCCTCGGTCAGACCGGCCACGAGGAGGGAGCGGAGCGACGAGGTGGGACGGAGCGCGGCCATCAGTTGCGTCGACGGGCCGATACGGCTCCGCACGAGTCGGTTCAGCGTCTCGACCAGCTCCCAGGCTTCGCCTTCGAGCGGCGTGCGCTCGCCGCCCCATCCTTCGAGGGTGACCTCGAAGTGTTCGGGATCGATCGTGAGGGTGATCGGGGATTCGTTCTCCGCCTGCTCGGCGTCGTCGCCGTGCACGATGGCAAAATAGAGCACGGAGCAGACGACGAGAATGGCGACCGATAGTCCGATGAATACCCAGGTGAGATCGGCCCGAGGGAACATCGAGTCGGCGAGCATCGCGAAGATGGCCTGCAGTGTGAATCCTCCCAGAAAGGCAATGAGGACGTGCGTGCTGTGGAGGTGATCGCGCAGAACGTCGATGAGGCGCCGGGGCGAGAACCAAAGTCTCAACATCTCCTCCGATTCTTTGGCCTCGACGATGCGGGTGGCGCCGACGGTCTCGGAGGGATTGCCATCGATGGGTTGAAAGTCACTCATGCGCAGAGAGGGACGTCGGGGAGAGTCGGTATCGTATGGTTTGTCGTCGTGGGCGGCGTCCTCTCGAGAGGGGGCCAGCCCATTCGTGTTTGGACAAGTGTGCTGCCGCTCCTTCGGAGCCAGAGGCTTTCGACGCCTTCGTCGGTTCGGGATGAGAGCGTGCTATCGGAGGAAATACGCCAACGCAAACATGCAAGGAGGCGCCCCCGGAGCGTGGTTCACACGGACCTCGGGTCCGACGAGTGCATTCAAAACGGAGAGGCCTCGTCGAGACGTCGTGCATAGTGGTCGGCCAGCGTATCCGAGCCGTGCTGGCGATGGTACTCGGCGAGGCGCTCGAGTGCGAAGGCATGGCGGGGGGCGAGGGCGGCTATTTCGTGCAGCAGAGGCAGTGCTTCAGTGAGACCGTCGTCCTCGATCCGCTGGGAGGCCTTCTGGCGGAGACGTTTGAGCCACTCCTGGCGCGTCATCTCCGGTTCGTCCGCATCCGCCCCTTCCTTGAGGGCGTCCTGCGAGCGATGCGATGGGGGCATAGAATCTGAAGGACGTTCGGCGGTCGAACCCCCATCGGATCGAGATGCCGTCGACGACGGAGAGCCACCATCCGACGAGGGAATTGAGCGCGCGGATCGAGACGAGCGGTCGGCGTCCGATCGCATCCGACGGGCGCGCTCGAGCCGATTCGAGACGTCGCGTCCGGTGGGCTCGGTCGTTTGAGAGGCATCTTGGTCGTCCGACGAGGGAGAGCGGTTTGTCTCAGCGCTCTCCGGAGTAGCCCCCTCGTCGTCCATGGATGCTAGCGGCCCATCATTCGATTCGCTACGGACCTCGCGAGCGGTCGAGGTCGGGGCGTCACCGAAGACGCCGTTGAGGGCCACCATAGCCAGGATGTCGCCGCGATTGTGCTCGAAGACGTCCTCCAGCAGCTCGGGATCGCCCGTCTCCTGGAACGACTCCCACCGGCGCGGGACCTCCTGGCCGGGCAAGTCGTCGGTGCGTTCCAGTCCGAGGCTGTGAGTCTCCATCGACGTGAGACTATGCGACTCGAGGTTGGGATGAGTCTTGCGACTCGCCCGCAGCACGTCGAAGTGGTGAATCGATTCGAAGGGCGACGGCATCTCCCGGTGGTCGTAGCGCCGTCGCAGAAGCGGGACGTCGAAGCGCCGGCCGTTGAACGTACAGAGGAGATCGTGGGCCCGAACGCGGTCGGCGACGGCCGCCAGCAGGGCCTCTTCGCTCTCGAGCGAGTCGAAGACGTAGTGTCGAATGCGAAAGTCGTCCTCCTCCCAGCCGCCGAGTCCGACACAGAAGGCGAAATCCTCTTCGGAGAGGCCCGTCGTCTCCGTGTCGAGATAGAGGACGTCGGGGACGGAGGGGAGCGAGCCGTCGGAGAGGGCCAGGCGTTCGAAGAGTTCGCCGAGGTCGACCGCCCGTGCCTCACCCAGCGTGATGTCACCGTACGTGTCGTCCGGAGAGTAGTAGTATTCGAGATACGGAGCAGGTCCGTAGGCCGTCGAGACAACGTGACCGCCGAGACGCCTCGTGGGTTCCGACGTCTCGTCTCCCGCCTCGTGTTCTGGTCGGCGCTCGAACTCCGAGAGATCGTCGTATTCGCGTGCTCCGTCGGCCTGGAACACCCCTCGCTCTTCATCCTCGTCGCCGCGCTGGCTGGCACGACGTCGAGAGTCGTGAAGTTGCTCAAGTTTGTCCTGAATGTCATTCATGAGCTTCACATCAATCGGGGACGACACGCTGAGCGGACCGATCGCCGACACTTCGTGGCATCGGACCTCCTGTTGGAACGCAACAGGTTATCGGAATTCTCCGACTCGTGGCAACAATTCTTCCTCCCTCGTCAG
>JAQCND010000142.1 GCA_028274765.1 Bradymonadaceae bacterium | reverse complement strand
AACTGGGGATTGGTCGCCAGCGCCCGGGCGACGCCGATGCGCTGGCGCTGCCCGCCGGAGAATTCGTGGGGATATCGACGGATGTAGCGGGGATCGAGGCCGACGACGTCCATCAGCTCCTGGACGCGGCGCTGGAGCCCGTCGCCGCTCAGTTCCGTGTGGATCTCCAGGGGCTCGCCGATGATCGAGCCCACCGTCATGCGCGGGTTGAGCGAGGCGAAGGGGTCCTGGAAGATCATCTGGAGGTCGCGCCGCCGCTCGTGGAGCTCGGAATCGTTCAATTCGGCCAGATCGATGGTCTCCTCGGCGTCACCATCTTCCGGTTCCGGGTTGTAGAGCACCGATCCGTCGGTCGGACGGTGGAGCTGAATGATCGAGCGTCCCGTCGTCGACTTGCCACACCCCGATTCGCCGACCAGTCCGAGCGTTTCCTCCTGGTGGATGTCGAACGACATCCCGTCGACGGCTTTGACCCGGTCGGTCTCCTGCCGGAAGATGATGCCCTCGTACTGCGGGAAGTGCTTCTTCAAGTTGTCGACGCTGATGATCGGTTCGTCGTCGGACATGAGTGACTGCGACTGTCGTCTCGATGAAGGGGTGTCTCGCGAAGATCCGGGCCGGCTAGTCGCCCCCGGAAGCGAAGGGAGGCCTCAGTCGATCGTCTCGCCGGACTCGATGCGTTCCTCGACGTCTCGAATGTGGTCGGGGTCGGCTCGGCAGCCCATCTCGGCGCGATGGACCTCGTCGCCTCGCCAGCAAAACGAGCGGCGATCCTCCTCGGGCTCGACCGGGGGCGGAAACTCCTCGCGGCACTCGTCGATCTCCCAGCGACAGCGATCGGCGAAGGGACAGCCCGATTCGATCTCGGTCGGGTCCGGCGGACTCCCCTCGATGGGGATGAGCTCCTCGTCACGGCGATCGATGCGCGGCACGCTCTTGAGGAGTCCGACCGTGTAGGGGTGGGCGGGCTGGCGAAAGAGCCGCTCGGCCGACGCCTCCTCCATGATTTCGCCCCCGTACATCACCATGAGGCGATCGGCCATGCCGGCGACGACCCCGAGATCGTGGGTGATGAGGGCGATGCTCGTGTTGTAGCGATGTTTGAGCTCTTTGATCAAATCAAGAATCTGAGCCTGAATCGTGACGTCGAGCGCCGTCGTCGGCTCGTCGGCGATCAGCAATTCAGGCTCGCACAGAAGCGCCATCGCGATCATGACGCGCTGGCGCATCCCGCCCGAGAACTCGTGGGGATAGGCGTCAATCCGGTCGCGGGCGCCGGGGATGCCGACGTTGTCGAGCATCTCGATCGAGCGCTCGCGCGCCTCGTCGGCGTCGATGTCCTTGTGGACCATCAGCGTCTCGGTCAACTGGCGCTCGATGGTTAAAAACGGATTGAGGCTCGACATCGGGTCCTGCCAGATCATCGAGATCTGGTTGCCCCGGAGCTTGCGGATCTCTTTTTCGGATTTCTCCAGCAAGTTTTCGCCCTTGTAGAGAATCTCGCCGCCGACGATCTCGCCCGGGGGCGTCGGGATCAACTTGAGGACCGAGATCTGGCTGACCGATTTACCCGAGCCCGACTCGCCGACGATGCCGACCGATTCGCCTCGTTCGATCGTGTAGCTGATGCCGTCGACGGCCCGGACTGTCCCCTCGTCGGTATGAAAATAGGTCTGGAGATCGCGCACCTCCAAAAGCGGCGGTTCGTCGTTGGAGGATTCCGTTGTCTCCGGCTCGGTGTCAGTCGAAGGTTCGTCAGCAATGTCGTTCATGATCGAGATCTCCGTGGTGGCGTCGAGGCGTCACGCGAGCCCCTCGAGACGGGCTCGTCACGCCGACTCCTTGAGCTGGGGATCGAGGGCGTCGCGGAGGCCGTCGCCGAGGAAGTTGAGGCTCAGAAGCGTGATCGCCAGGGCCCCACCCGACGAGAGAATGACCCAAGGCGCCGAGCCCATCACCTGACGACCCTCGCTGGCGAGCAGGCCCCAGGATGTGTAGGGGGCGCGGATCCCGAGTCCCAGAAACGACAGGAAGGCTTCGGCGAGCATCACCGAAGGAACCATCAGCGTCGCGTAGACGATGATCGGCCCCAGCGCATTGGGAATGAGATGCTTGAAGATGATGCCGGCCTTGGAGACGCCGATACACTCGGCCGCCTCGACAAATTCTTTTTCTTTGAGGCTGATCACCTGTCCGCGAACGATGCGTGCCATGGTCAACCATCGAATGGCGCCAATGGCGATAAACAGCAGCAACAAACTCTGGCCGAAGACCGACATCAACAGAATGACCAGGATCATGAACGGGAGACCGTACATCGTGTCGACGATCCGCATCATGACGTTGTCGACGGCTCCTCCGATGAATCCGGCCGTTGCTCCCCAGGTGACGCCGATCAGAAAGGAGACGAAGGCGGCCAGCAGCCCGACCGACAGCGAGATGCGTGCCCCGTAGACCAGGCGCGTCAGTAGATCGCGGCCGAGGCTGTCGGTCCCGAGGATGTTGACCTCCGGCTGGGGCATCCCGCGGTATTCGGATTTCGAGACCGTCCCGTCCCCGTCGGTATCGAGTGTATCGTGCAGGTTGCCGGCCTCCCGGGGATTGACCAGCGCAATGACGTCGCCGGCCTCCTCGCGTGACATTTCGTCGTCTTCGCCGGCGCTGCATTTGAAGACTTTCTTCGATTCGAGCGGAGGGGCGCTGGCGCGCTTCATTTCCCACATGCGACACGACGACACCCCGTAGTCGGCCGGGCGGCTCAGCGGAGCGGCGGCGTATTCTCCGTAGTCGAGCGTGCCGTCGCCATCGGTGTCGATCTGATCGAATTCGTAGTGTCGGTAGAACCGTTCGACCTCGCGCACCGAGAGTTCCCCGTTGCCGTCGGTGTCGAGAGTCTCGAAGGCGGTTCGTCCCTCGACGGGCATGAGGTCGTAGTATTCGTAGGGGACGCTTCGGGCCCCGGGGGGCTTCGGCGAGATGAACTGGTGTTGCTCCTGGAGGGTAAACTGCGTGCCGTACTGGCTGATGGGCTCGTAGAGAATGGCGGCCAACCCCATCAGCAGGACGACGACCAGTCCGGTCATCGCGGCCTTGTTGTCGAGGAGGCGCTGGAGGGCATCCTGCCAGAGGCTCGTCCCCTCGACGAGTTCAATATCCCCGAGATCGGACTCCGGGTTGGGCTCCGGAGCGTTGTCATCCGTCTGTGAGTCCATGGCGTCCGTACGGGTCGAGATCAGTCGTCGAGTCGGAGGTCGTCCCTCGCCGGGGGCCAGCTCGACGGAGACGTCTCCCGCCGATCCGACCCGCGACGTCGGTTACAGTTCGTCCTCGTAGTCGACTCTCGGATCGATCACCGTGTAGAGAATATCGACGAGAAGATTCAGTGCAATGAGCAGACTCGCGTAGATGACGACGGCCCCGAGGACCATATTGTAGTCGCGGTTGAGGGCCGATTCGACGAAGTAGCGTCCGATGCCGGGGAGGCTGAAGATCTGCTCGACGACGACCGAACCGGTCAGGAGGGCGGCGAAGGCCGGTCCCAGATAACTGACAACGGGGAGGATCGTCCCCTTGAAGGTGTGGCGACGCACGACCGTCCCTTCGGAGAGTCCCTTGGCCCGGGCCGTGCGCACGAAGTCCTTGCGGATCATCTCCAGCATGCCGCCGCGCGTCAGCCGGGCGATGTAGGCGGCGTAATAGAGGCTCAGCGTGATAGTCGGTAAGATGGAGTCGGCGAAGCTATCCCAGCCCGTCGGTGTGAACCATCCGACGCCCATCTGACCCTCGGCGAAAAACAGAATGAGCAGCGGGCCGAGCACGAAGTTCGGCACGGCGACGCCCACCATGGCCACCGTCATCGTCGTGTAGTCGGCGATGGTATTTTGTTTGAGCCCGGCGAATATCCCCGCCGGCACGCCGATCAACAGCGCTAAAAGCAGGGCCTGGAGCCCCAGTTGCATCGTGTAGGGCAACCCTTGAGAGAGGAGCTCTCCGACGTCCTGTTGATTCCGCATGCTCGGCCCGAGTCGGCTGTCGTCCCGGTCGTTTTGAGGGTTCGACTCGTTGTCGTTGTCGCTCCATCCAAAAATGAGCCGCTCCATGTAGACGCCATACTGGGTGGCGTCCCACTCGCTGGGCCCCAGCACGTGGACCGAGCCGATTGTCGCGACCGAATCGGGCTCCCAGAACTGACACCCCTGGACGGGATCGGTCGGCGGCGGCACGTAGACGGGAAAGACCGGGCGATCGAGCTGGTAACTCTTGAGACACGAGCAGGTGTTGGCCTCTTTTTCCTTCTGGCACGGATTGCTCGGTGCCAGACGGGTGATCCAGAGCGACACCGTGATGATGATGAAGAGGACGAAAATACTGTTGAGGATGCGACGGACGATGTAGCGCGTCACGGTGACACGGGCGTTGGAGGGAACTCTCGGCGGACGAGGGCAGTCGAGGCGGGAACCCGCTCCCCGGCGAGGAGCGGGCGTGTCTGTATTACTTCTCGGACTTGAGGCTCAGGTCCTTGATGAGGTGGATGTTGCGGTTGTGGGGTTCGAATCCCTCGACTCGCTGGTTGAGAAGCATGTTGCTGGAGTACTCGTAGATCGGGATGACCGGACCTTTCTTCAACACGAGAGCCTCGGCCTTCTGCATGTATTGGCGACGCTTCTTCGAGTCACTCTCGTTGCGAGCCTTCTCGAGGAGTTCGTCGTAGCGTTCGTTCGACCAGCCGGTGTCGTTGTTGCCGTTGCCGGTCTCCCAGAGACTCAAGAACGTCATCGGGTCGTTGTAGTCGCCGATCCAGCCGGCCCGGGCGATCTCGTAGTTGAGATTGTCGACACGCTCCAGATACGTCTTCCATTCGGTGTTGACCAGCTCGACATCGACGCCGAGATTTTTCTTCCACATATTCTGGATGTTGACGGCCACGCGCTTGTGGTTCTTGTCGGTGTTGTAAAGCACTGAGAATTCCGGGATGTCTTTGGCCTCGGGATGACCGGCTTCTTTGAGGAGCTTTTTGGCCTTCTTGGGTTTGTACGAAACGTTGGCGGTGGATTCGTAGCCGGAGAGGTTCGATGGCACGAAAGCATCGGAGACTTCGTAGAGTCCCTTCATGGTGGTCTTGACGATCGATTTGCGGTCGATCGCCAGCGACAGCGCGCGCCGCACCTTGGGCTTGGTCAGTGGCGAATCCTTTTTGACGTTGATGCGATAGTAGTAGACCCCGAGCATCGGCTCGCGGAAGTAGTCGGGGCGCATGATGAGGTCACTGATCTGCGCGATTGGAAGGCCGGCTCCCGTCCAGTGGAGTTTCCCGGCTTGGAAGGCGTTGACCACGGCGTTGCGATCCTTGATGATGCGGAGCTCGGCCTTGTCGAGCGAGACGTCGTCAGCCTCCCAGTATTTCGGATTCTTCTTCAACTTGATGTGGCGCTGAGGTTTGTAGCCATCGAGGACGTAGGCCCCGTTGGAGACGATGTGTTTGGCGCGCGTCCAGTCGTCGCCGTGCTCCTCGACGATGTGTTTGGGCTGGGGGAAGAGCGTATAGAAGGCGGCCAGCTCCGGGAAGTAGGGCGTCGGCTTGTTGAGATGCACCACGACGGTGTGTTCATCCGGGGTCTCGACACCGACTTTGCTCCATGTGTCGAGCTTGCCGGAGTTGTAGGCCTCGGCGTGTTTGATGACGTACATGAGCTGCGCGTAATCGGCGGGGAATCCCGGCGTCAGGACGCGCTTCCAGGCAAAGGAGAAGTCTTCGGCGGTCACCGGATGGCCATCGGACCACTTGGCGTCCTTGCGGAGCTTGAAGGTGTAGGTCGTGCCATCGTCGCTGACCTCGTAGGATTTCGCCATCACCGGTCGGACCAGTTCAGAGGACTTCTCGACGTCTTTGGTCGTCTGGGCCGGCATCAACAGGCCTTCGAAGACGTTGAAGGCCACCCGGCCCTCGGGGGCGCCGCTCATCTTGGCCGTGTCGAACGTCTCGGGGTCGTCGCTGAGGGCGTACCGGAAGGTCTCGCTGGACTGAGCCCCCTGCTGGGCCTGTCCTTTCTCGGAGGACGAGCCCGAGTTGCCCCCTTTGTCACATCCAGCGACCAGGAAAAGCGAAGCGAGCCCCGCCAACAGTGAGAGGCGATAGCATCGAGACTGGCACAAGCGGATCATAGCGACATCCTGCATGCATACGCGAAACATCGTCTCGGCGCGGATCCTTATTAGCGCCCGGCCCGACTCGGTGTCAACGTGGAATCTCGAGTGCAATCACGACCCGTGAGGGACTCGTCACGGCATCGCGTTGTTCGGCGCGCCTCTGCACTTCTGTGACGTGAGTGGCCTCGCGAAGCCTGTCGCCGAGTGACTTTCCGGCGAGCCAAGCGATCCACCCACTCCAAGCGGAATCCACGGCTGATGATGGACTCGAGGGGCCAGGGCGATCGTATGAGAGGTGCAAGCAATGCACGTTGCGGTGTAATCGTCGTCGAGTCGCTCGCTTCCCCACAAGGGGGCGCTCGGCGACGTGTCAAAACTGCCAGCGCTCCAGGTGCCGACCTCGACCCTCATCTCCCCTCGATGCCTCTCTGGAGCACCGGCGGCTCGCCGGCTCATATCCGCGATGGTTCCATCCCGATGCGATGAGTGTGAATCAGGTCCATGGGAGCTCGGCGACGCGTGGTTGGGAGCGCCGACGGCCCCGCCGGCCGATCATCGAGTCGGTCGACCACAAGCGTCGTGCCATGGCGTATCCCACGGTATCCGAGCGGACCCTGATGCGGTTGCCCTCCTCAAGAGGCGCGGCCGATTTTAGAGTTGGAGTCGAATGTGTTAATCGACGAGCCGGGATCATCACCCGGCGACGAGATTTACTCGCCTCCACGAAGGATGCTCGATGTCCATGGACATCTCTTCAGCCGATCGCCTCGACGTCACGACCCGGTCGATCGCCGCCTCGCTGATCGCGTTTGCGGCGGCTGCCCTCGTCGTCATGACGGCCCATCCGGCTCATGGCGCCGAACCGGACGAGCTCATGCAACGGACGACGCTCGACAACGGTCTCGAGGTGATCTCCATCCACGATCCCGCGCTTCCGATCGCCACCATCGAGATCGCCATCCGGCACGGGGCTTTCGCTGAATCGCCCGAATACGACGGCCTCTCGCACCTCTACGAACACATGTTCTTCAAGGGCAATGCCGTCATCCCCGATCAAGAAGCGTATCTCGAGCGTCTCCGCGAGCTGGGGATCGTCTTCAACGGGAGCACGGCGACCGAACGAGTCAATTACTACTTCACCCTCCCGACGTCGAATGTCGACGAGGGGCTGACATTCATGAAACACGCGATCACGTCGCCGAAGTTCAACCAACAGGAGTTCGCCAAGGAGAAAAAGATTGTACTGAGCGAATACGATCGGGCAGAGTCCCAGCCGCAGTACGCCTTCAGCCGCGCCATGCAGCGGCTCCTGTGGTACGAACATCCCTCACGCAAGCTCACGCTCGGCTCGCGCCAGGCAATCAAAGAAGCGACGGTCGAGCAAATGAAGACGATTCAGGACCGTTACTACGTGCCCAACAACGCCACGTTGATGATCGCCGGTGACGTCGAGGCCGAGCGCGCCTTCGAACTGGCCCGAGACGTCTACGGCGATTGGAAGCGCGGCGACGATCCCTTCGAAAGCCGTCCCGTTCCGGAGCATCCTCCCCTCGACGACGACACATATCTCGTCCAGACCGGCGACGTCGACGTGCCTCAGATCGACATTCGCTGGCAGGGACCGAGTGTCGACGAAGACCGCGAGGCGACGTACGCCGCCGACGTGCTGAGTTTCATTCTCGGCCAGCCGAACAGTCAGCTCCAGAAGGAACTCGTCGACTCCAACATCGCGCTGGACGCCAGCCTGAGTTACTACACTCAGAAGCACACGGGCCCGATCAACGCCTCGGTGTCGGCCAACAAAGACAAGCTCAAACAGGCCATCGAGAGGCTACTCCGAGAGATCCACGAGCTCGCCGACCCCGACTACTATACCGACGAGCAGCTCCAGAACGCCAAGACGATCCTCGAGACGCGCGAGATCTACGGTCGTGAGAAGACGAGCAGTTTCGCCCATACGGTCACCTTCTGGTGGGCCATCGGCGGACTCGACTACTACACGACTTACGTCGAGAACCTCCAGGCAGTGACGCGCCAAGACATCGCCGATTACGTCTCGACTTACATCATCGACCAGCCTCTGGTGCTCGGGGTCCTTCTGAACGAGACGATGAAACGAGATCTCGAGCTGTCGGAGGCGGACCTGAAGGCGATGGTCGAAGAAGTTCGACAGGACATGGACTCGTGAGTCTTCCTCGAGGCTCGCTCGGGCCCTCGAATGATCCCGAAGACACCGCGGGCCTCCCTCCACACATACTCGATTCATCTCCGTTACAGACGTCGAACGACGAGAGGATTCACACGCATGATACACTGCGCCCCAGACGTTCGGACCTCGATGATGCGACGACTGGCATGGGGGCTCGTGATACTCGGCATGGGGAGTGCCGGGTGTGCGAGTTCGAGCTCTCAAGTTGAAGAAGGCGAGCAGGCCGAGGCCCAGAAAAAGGCCACCACAGCGGCGAGTTCAGTCCAGGAGGAGGCCGAGAAGGGGGTGACTTCGGATGTCTCCGAGGAGCGCGGCATCCCCCCGCTCCGCGAGCCGACGTTTGCCGACGAGGCGCCCGAAGTCGAGCGGCTCGCGACCCAAAATGGGATTCGCGCTTACCGAGTCGGCGAGTTGAAGCTGATCTACAAGCCCACGCCGGCCAACTCGGTCATATCGACCAATCTTTATATCGATGGGGGATTGGCCAACCTCTCCGAGAAGACGGCGGGGATCGAGAAACTCGCGCTCCGCACGGCCGTCAACGGGGGCACGGATGCGACGTCCAAAGAGATGTTCAATGCTCAGCTCAGTTCGACGGGAAGCTCGGTGGGGTTCTTCACCAACTGGGATTACTCGGGATACCAACTTCGCTCGACCGTCCAACACTTCGATGAAACGTGGAAGCTCTTCGAGGAAGCCGTCCTCGAACCGGCGATGCCCGAGAGCGAACTCGCCGTGCAGCGTCGCAAGCAACTCGCCGAACGCCAGAGGCTCTCGGAAAGCCCCAATCAGCTGGCGGGATACCTGTCGCGGCAGTTGATGGCGGTCGATCATCCGTATCGCCTGATGCACATGGGGACCGAGTCGAACCTCCGTGCGTTCAGCGCCTCGGATCTCGAAGCCTACCACAGCTCGTTGCTCGACCCCGAGCGCATGACGATGGTCGTCGTCGGGGACGTACCGGTCAAAGACGTCCTCGAGAAGGTCCAATCGCGGATCGCTCGACTGGAGGGCGGGGAGCGAGACGGGACGAGGCCGGAGACGCCCTCGTTCAATATCGAGGAGGCCGATCTCGAGGCCCGCGAAAAATCCATCCCTACCAACTACATTCTCGGTCGTTTCGCGGCTCCCGCCCCCGGCGAAGAGGACTATCCCGCCATGCGTCTGGCGCTGGCTTACTTGAGCGATCGCCTCTTCGAAGAGATTCGCACCAAACGCAACCTCAGTTATGCCGTCTCCGCAGGCCTCTCGACGCGGCGGACCAACGCCGGCTACATCTATGTCTCCGCCAAACAGCCCAACCGGACGATGAAAGTTATGTTCGACACGATCGATCGTCTCAAAGAGGAGATGCTCGATAAAAAGGTTCTGAAGCGGACACGCAACGTCTTCGTGACCGAGCACTACATGGATCTCGAAACCAACGCCGGTCAGGCCTCCTCGCTCGCCCGCGCCGAACTCGTATGGGGAGACTGGCGCAGCCACCTCACCTTCCTGGAGCGCATCCGCTCGGTGACCCCCGAGGATGTTCGCCGAGCTGCCCGCACGTACCTCAAGGACTATCAATTCGGCGTGGTGGGCCAACCAGATCAGCTCGATCGCGACCTCTTTCTCGGAGGGACCTCGACCTCCGGTTCGGGGGCGTCGAGCGAGTCGGCGTCCCCCTCTCCGTGAGACTGCGTTCTCGACGACGCACTCGTTCAAAGGGCCGCGGTTGGAGGACCGCGAGAGGTCTCAGGAATCAGCGAGATCCTCGTCAGCCTCGAATCGGTCACGAAGCTCGCCCTTTCGAGCCGATGACGAGGCCGGCGCTGCTATCCTCGAGATGGTAGGCCAGCTCCTTCGAGGTGGCTCGGTAGCTGACGTGGACGGCACGAGCCCCCACCCGGAAGAGGACAAACCAGCTCGCCACGTACTCGACGCAGCTCTCCATCATCGAGACGACCGGGGTTTCGGCCTGCATACCGGCCTGCCCGGGGAGCGAAGCGGCCAGACGGTCGATCTCGCGGTCGAGGGCTTCGAATGTCATCTCTCGCCGAGCGTCGACGACCGCGAGGCGGTCCGGATGGGCGGCCGCGTGTGCCCGATGGATCGAGCGGATGTCGAGCTCACCGCTCACCCAGAGCCGGATCAGGTCGACGGGGCCTCCGATAGCACATCACCGAGGAGATCCGTGCGCCACGAGGTCTCGAGCAGCCGAGTGACCATGCGATGAGGCGGCTCGATGCGAAGCCGACGCAGACGATCGACTGGACGAGACCTCTCGACGAATTTCATGTGGGCTGGAATAGTACAGCACGACTGTATGCTATGAAGATGGTTCGATAGGGAGGCGTTCCCTCGGCGGAGACGACCGGGGCATAGCGCCTCCGAGCCCCCCAGATGGCGTTGTTTCGCCCTCCAAAGGGGTCGACATGCAAAATCGAGGCCTTACATTCGGGAACGCAGATAGCACTGAGCGCCCTCGGGCCCGATAAAATGGTTGAATTTTGCCCGGACGCTCCGCGTCCACTATAATGTGTGTGCTGGGTTCGAGAGAGCCGAGCATACGCTCGCTCGACAGCAGGACGTTGCAGTCCAACGCGACAGGCGACAGGAGTCAGCCATGCTGCCCGATTACATCATCTATGACGAGCTCGACAAAGAGCGGAATGAGCGTGAAAACGGGGGCGAGCGTCCCCGAGTCGACATTCCGCAGCATCCTCCTCCGGAGTTCGACGAATCCGAGGAGGAAGAAGAGAAAAAAGAAGAGGAATCCAATCGAGGTGTGACGATCATCAGCATCTGACTGACTTCCGCCAAAACAGAGCGTTGCATGTAAACGGGCCGGAGATGGCAGTGGACCTGCCTCTCCGGCCTATCTGTATCGATATCAGTACCACCTCACGCCGAAAACGGCGCTGATATTGCCGAATCCGGTATCGTTGAGATAGAAGTGATGAGTGTAGTCCAAATTGGCCACTCCCGCGACGTTGCCGTTGAACCAGGCTTCGAATCCCAGTCCGGCCTGGGCCGACATCCCCAGCTCTCGCCACTTGCAGTTTCGCCCCTCGAGTCGGCCGTTACAGATACCGTAGGCCAGCCCCGCTCCAGCGTCCAAAAACAGCCCCTCCGTGACAAAAAAGTTCGCCACTCCGCCGACGCTCCCGTGGTGAAACGTGTACTCGTTGGCGTCGCTCTTGCTGACGCTGCGGACCCACCAGTCGGCCTCGACGCCAAACGTCCAGAACTCGCTGACGCCGGTGCCAAACACCCCCTGAGCATGGAATCCGGGGCCCGATTCGGGGCCGGCTTCGGCGATTTGCTGATCCTGCAACAGGAATCCGTATCCCCCTCCGAGTGCGACTCCGCCGAAGACGTTTTTGCGGCTCTCATAAGCGTCGAGGGCCTGAGCCTCCGAGATCGAGAGCATGCAGCCGAGGAGTCCAGCGAGGCTCGCCAGTGCGATGAGTCGTATCATTCGAGACATGGGCTTGTCTCCCGCATCGTCGAGAAGTGATGAAGGTCGTGGACGGGGCCAACGGCGCATCTCCTCGCCCACGATTCACGGTGCCGAACGGCGTACAATCGTCAACCACTCTTGTCCTCGATCTCCCGCGAGGGAGGTCATCCAATGAGTGCTTTGCTCAAGCTCGATTCCGCCTGAAATTTCACGACCCCCGTCGACACGTCAATCACCTGAATGAACAAGAAATACTGGACTCGCCGTCCCTTGTCGGCGCGTTCGGCCACGTCGTAGACCTTGCCCGTGACGTAGTACTGAGCGCCGAGCTGTCGGCCGTATTCGGCGAGTCGTTCGGGGTTGTAAGCGCCTCCCTGCTGGCGTTTGATCTCGCGGACGAGTTTGGACTGCATGTCGCGGCTGACGACGTCCACGGGGGTTTGGTTGACCAGATCCGTTTGAAATTTCGACAGCAGGGCGTCGAGAGGCTGGCGGATGTGTTCCGACGACTCGTTTTTAATTGGGAAGAGCGCCACTACCGGAGAGTCCCCTCGGGACGCCTTCCGATTCCAGGAGTCGATGACCGACGAGCCCATCAGTTGGTCGACGTTCTTTTGGTAAAGCGTCTGGAGATCCTTGCGGTCGAAGCGGAGGCTCATGGTCATCTCGTCGAGGTCGGGGTCTTCGGAGCCACGGACGGGCCCAGTGGCACATCCGACCTGGGGGCCGAGACAGAGAAAAACGAGCACGAGCCCCTGTTTTACCCAGCGTCTCGTCGGGGATGCCCCCGATGTATGTATCGCGTGACATGTCGGCATAGGCGATCCCATCACTCCAATCACAAACACATTCGGCCGAGAAGATTCGGCTCCTTGAGCAAACGGCATTCGGAGCGCGAGTTCAGCGATACCTCGAGAAGTTCACCAGTCGCATGCCGTCGGATGGCACCTCGACCGTCTTCGACTGACGCTGTCTCCCCACTCGGATCGATACGTCGTGTTGGCCACTTCCAGTCTGGATGCGCCGAATGCGCATCCGAGCCGGAAGGAGCGACCAGCTTCGCGTGTCCGGTTTGTCGGCGGCGGCCATGCTCCCCTGCACGAGGAGCGAGGTCAGCGCACCGAGACCGGAACTCTCGGAGGCTTCCTGGACGCCCGCTCCGGCCGCCGTCCCGATCGCAGCTCGCGTGATCATGCGAGTGAGAGCGGCCACCATCAGCGTGGGCTCGAGCCGCTCCCAGGCGTGCTGCACCTGTCGTTCGACATCGAGTCCTTCGATCAGGTCGACGTTGCGCTCGTCAATCTGAAGCGAGACGTTGCGCTCGGGGGGAAGCCCACGATCGGTCAGAGCCGGAAAATTGACCCAGGTGACCAGCCCCTGGGCTGCCATCTTCTGGGCGCGACGGCGTTCCTCGGCATCGAGACTCGCGCCCCACGACGCCGATCCCGCGATGGTCAGTGCGCGTCCGACGGGATAGCGCTGAGGGATCTTGTAGGGGACGAGGCCAGTCTGGACGACGGCGAGCAATTCGCCGTCGACATACGCGTTGCGGTAGGCGCTCGGCGACATCGGCTCGCCCTGTCGGGCGTCGGCCAGCAAAGTCTGGATGGCGTCCGAGTCGAGGCCGGCTCCGCTGGAGCCGGTCATGCGAAGCAGTTCGACGAGCCGCTCTCGCAGGCGATTCGAACGCATGCCATGGTGCCAGGCCCGGCTGTAGTAGCGCGCCGCCTTCTGGAAGTCTCCTGCGGCTTCGAAGGCCACGCCGCCCATGTAGTTACCGAACCGCAGCAGCTCTGGTCGAATCGTCTCCGAGGGCGAGTCGGCGAAGAATTGCTCGAGGATCGTGAAACGACGCGCTTCGACCTTGGCGTCTTCGATATCGCCGATCGCCATGAAGTTGATCAGATTGAGCGTATTGAGCAGGAGCCGCTCGTAGGGAGGCGACCGATACCGCACGCTCGTGCCGCTGAACATGTACTGACCGATTTTGGCTTTGCCGGCGGCGGCAATATCGAGCCAGTCGAGCCGCTGGTCGGCCATCATCATGTCG
Organism: Bradymonadaceae bacterium; assembly: GCA_028274765.1. GTDB lineage: Bacteria > Myxococcota_A > Bradymonadia > Bradymonadales > Bradymonadaceae > CAJXPB01. The sequence continues at coordinate 3,394 of JAQCND010000142.1, read as the reverse complement.
CGTGCAGCCAGTTCGTATCGGCCCATGCCCTGCAGGACGGTCGCCCGTTCGAGCAACACGAGCGTCTTGTTGCCGGACAGATCGGCCGGGACTTGATGGAGCTCGCGGACATCGAGGACGTGGTTGAGCTCTTGGGCGGCCGATTCCGGGTGGCCGGCAACGACCGATCGGCGAGCATTTTGGACGGATTCAGAGTATGTCGCACATCCCGTCGCGGCGAGGCTCAGGAGACATCCGAGCACAATCCATCTCCAGAGTCGAGACGGCATGAACGACGACAACTTCGTGCTCATGAACAGCGATACGGGCAGAAGGCGAGCTCATCCGAAGAATGACAACGTCAAACGAGGCGATCGGGACTGAAACTCATTTCATGAAGCCCTTGGTGATATTCTCTTCGCTCTGGAATTTGATGGCGCCCGTCTCGACGTTGAGAACCTGGACGAACATGAAGTACTGCTGGCGCTTCTCGCGCTTGACCTGCTCGCGAACGCCATAGACCTTCCCGGTCACGAAGTACTGAGCTCCCATCTGCTGGCCGTAATCGGCGAGGCGCTTCGGGTTGTAGGCGTCCGACTGTTGGCGTTTGATCTCGGCGATCAGCTCGGCCTGGCGCTCGTGGCTGATGACGTCGGCGGAGGTCTGATTGACGATGTCCGTCTCGAACTTCGAGAGCAGCGCATCGAGAGCCAAATTCTGGTTGGTCTCGTTGCGCATCGGAAAGATCGCCACCACCGGTGCATCTCCCGTCGCCGCCTGGCGGTTCCACTGTTGGACGATCGAGGCACTCATCATGCGATCGACCGTCTTTTTGTAGAGCTTCTCGAGATCCTTGCGATCGAGTCGCATACTCATGGCAGCCTCGTCGATGTCGTCTTTTTCCGACCCTCGCACGTACTGGGGTTTACACCCGGTCGCGAACGTAGAGCCGAGCATGAATAGCGCGAGTGCAGCAATCAGGGTCGATCTCGTCCTCATGATGATGTACTCCTCGAGAAAAGGGGTATTCATTCGGGGTTTGGATGCACGAACCGACAGCCTCGCTCGTAACCGACTCCCCCCGCGCTCCAACCCTGTCCGACGACGGGCCGAACCCAAAAGTCGAAGGGCCGACTTCGGATTGACACAATCATCGGGTCGCAATCCGGCGTTCGAGTCGACGCATCGGGTGGAGCCATTCCCGTCGCAGGGCGCCATCCGGCACGTCGATCGCGAAGGTCCGAAGGGGATATCCCAACGGAACCTCCCCGGACTGAGCGCGCTCCCAGGCCGGCTTCGAGCTCGCGGCGAGTCGCCGCAGCGATGCGGCAATGGGGCGAGCGACGCCCCGAAGCAATCGGATCAGCGTCGGAATCGGCCGCCGCCAGACGGTGTTGGGGACTCGTCCGCATCCAATTCGTGGGGTCGGCGCCGACACCAAGACAGCGCAGCGCCCTGCGGCCACGAATCGCTCGATCGTATGGACGCGATCATCGATCAAATATTCAGATGACCCAAACCCTTCCTTGCCGTACCACGCGGCGAGCTCCGGGATCTTGAGCGTCGAATCGCAGGGATCGCGGGTCAGCTCCTCGACGATCAGCGCCCGACTTTCGGGGGACCACTCGCGACGCTCGGAGGGCCATCCTCGGTCGAGCCACCGTTCGACGAGGCGGATGAAATCGAGCCGGTAGAAGATCCGAGCGTGTCGCGCCAGTGCCCCTCGCCCCGTCGGCGGCGGCTGCGAGGGGGATTCGAGCAGCTCGCCGAATCCGGGGATGTGACGCCCGATACGCCACAGACGCCACGGATAACCGTTGGTCCAGATGCGCATGCACCCGTCGCCCCCCTCCTCGAGCGAGGCGTGCCGCATGCCCCAGATCAGCTCGAAGATGCCCGGTTTGACCACGTAGTATTCGCGATGCCCGAGGTCGCGCCCCCATCTGAACGCGCCCGGTTTCAGCATGCGAGAGGCCTTCATCGTCCAGTCCCACAGCACTTCGTCAGCGTCCCAGACGATCTGATCGAGCCGGATCGAGGTCGCCTGTACCAGTGCTCGTCCCACCCGGTACATCTCCCCCCCGAATGCCGAGGAGGGAAGGGGAATGGAGTCGTAGTTGCGCGTCATGGCGATATCTGTTGAACTGCGATTCGTCCCGTGCTAGTGACATAATCGAGCGACGACGCGGCGCATTCTTTCCTCTCCAGCCGCCTCGAATCTAGCTCTTCGATCTATGCCGGAGCACGCAATGATGCAACGAACGGTTTCTGTGCTCGCCTCGCTCGCCCTCACTCTCACCCTGGCCGGCGCCTTCGGGTCCGGCTGTACGACGAGCCCCCCTCCGAGCAACGACGACGGTGAACAGTCCGGCGGAAGTACCGGCGAGGGCAGCGGAGGCGGTGCCAGCAATGGCGGCAGCACCTTCGCGAGCGGAAGCGGCGGCGATGCGGCCTTCGACGACTCCGGCGGCACGGGTTCCGGCGGGGGAAGTGGAGTGGGCTCCGGTGGAGATGCCAGCACCAGCAGCGGTTCGAGCGATGGTAGCACGACCGGCGGCAGCAGTGATGCCGGAGGCGGATCGTGCGGCATCGATACGAGCTTCACCGGTCAGGTCGGCGCCGACAACACCCACGGCGGCGGCGAGGTCGGTTCGACGACCGATCTTCCGCAAGATGCGGGCATTCAGGCGGTCTGGGACTGGATCCAGCAGGAGAACCAAAACCGCGACATGTGGCCCGAAGAGGATTTCGAGACGGAAGAGCGCGAAGCCAATGTCTCCCTCGATGACCCGATCGAGATCAACGGCGCCATCGTCGTCTCGACGCTCTTCGGCGAGGTCGGCAATCAGGCATTTTACATTCAGGACCAGAACCGCGCAGTCGAAGTCGATCTCGGAAGTGCCGTTTCGTCGGGCACCCCGATCAAGGTCGGCGACAAAGTCAGCTTCACGGTCACCGGCGTGGCCGTGCAAAACGGTCTCCCGCAGGTCTACGAGATCTCCGACTTTTCGAAGGATTCGTCGGGCAATCCCGTCCCCATTCTCGACATCGAATCGCCGGATGACGCCTCGGGCGAAGACGTTCACAAACTCGTCCGGGTTGGCGGCGAGCTGACCAACGCCGAGGGTTGCGGCGGTGACTACAAGTGCTTCGACATGGTCGACGGCGACGGGAACGTCCTCGTTGAATACCGCGCCGAAGTCACCGGCGACCAGGGTCCCTCCGAGGGATGGTGCTCGACCTATGTCGGACCGCTCGGGCAGTTCCCGGGCCCGGTCGCCGACGCCGACGATCCGACGCTCCAAGTTCAGCCGAACAACTTCGACTGGACACCGTAACACATCGACTGGTTCATCTCGGACACTCGCCCCGTGCCGCGCTCTCGCCGAGACGTCACGGGGCGGCCCCCACCTGC
>JAQCND010000047.1 GCA_028274765.1 Bradymonadaceae bacterium | reverse complement strand
ATCGACGGCTCTATTACGTGCCGATCGTGCTGGCCGCTTTCTCGCACGGACTCCGAGGAGGTGTGATCGCGGGAGTGACGGCGACGGTCGCCTATCTTCCTCACGCGTTCTTCATCGAGCATCGGTCACCGTCGTCGCCCGTCGACAAGATCTTCGAGATGGTGCTCTACATCGGAATCGGAGGGCTGACGGGATGGTTCGTGGATCGTCAGCGCCGCATTCAACAGGCGCTCCAGGCTTCGCTCGAGGAGCGCGACGCCCTCGAGGAACACTTGGTGCGTGCCGAAAAACTGAGCGCGCTCGGGCGGTTGACGTCGGGACTCGCCCATGAAATTCGCAACCCGCTGGCCTCGATCATGGGGAGTGCCGAAGCCCTGGTCGACGAATTCGACGAGGATCATCGGAAATACCGCATGGGTCAGGTGCTGCTGAGCGAAATTGATCGTCTCAATCAGGTGGTCGACGATTTCCTGGAGTTTGCTCGTCCGGGCGAGCCCGATCCCGGCCGGGCCGATCTCCACGAGGTCGCCGTCGAGGTCTCGGAGCTGACGGCGGCGAGGGCTCGCGATGCGGAGGTCGACGTCGAGGTCGACCTCGGATCGGATCGGTGGCTCGTCGATGCCGACCCGAGCCAGCTCTCACAGGTGGCGCTGAATTTTCTGCTCAATGCCTACCAGGCGCTCGAACGACACGGAGCTGACGGCGAGCAGTCGCGATGGGTCCGGCTCCACGCTCAACGGCGGGAGGTCGGCGACGAGATCTACGTCTGTCTCGGGGTCTCGGACAGTGCGGGCGCGCTCGACCCCGACGATGTCGAAACCATCTTCGATCCGTATGTCTCGACTCGTGAAGAGGGCACGGGACTCGGGTTGAGTGTATCGAGTCGCATTGCCGAGGCCCACGAGGGCTTCATCGATGTCGAGGCCCGAGACGATCACACGACATTCTGGGCCTGTTTCCCCGTCTGGACGGGAGGTGACACGTGAGTGACGATTCCGAATCATCGAACCGCGTTCCGGCCCGAGACGAGGAGGGCCGCATCCTGATCGTCGAGGACGACGATCATCTGCGCGAGGTACTGGCCTTCAACCTCGAGGACGCCGGCTTCGAGGTGACGGCCGTCGACGATGGCCGGGAGGGGGAGCGCACCTACGACTCCGAGGCCATCGACGTGGTAATCACGGATCTCCGCATGCCGGAGCTCGACGGCATGGAGCTTCTGGTGTCTCTGCGCGATCGCGATCCCCGGGCCGTCGTGGTCATGATCACCGCATACGGAAACAAGGATCGCGCGGTCGAGGCGATGCGACGGGGAGCCTTCCATTATGTCGAAAAGCCGGTCGACAAACGCACCCTCCAGGCGGTCGTCGATCGCGCGGTCGAGTACCGAGAACTCCAGCGTGAAAATCGAGCCCTTCGGGAAGACGAGGCCCCGACCGGCCGAGACGAACCGGAGATCGTGGCGGCCAGCCCCGAGATGAACGAGGTGATGCGCCAGGTCGAAAAGGTCGCCGACAGCGACGCCACCGTACTGATCCGCGGGGCATCGGGGACGGGTAAAGAACTGGTGGCCCGAGCGCTCCACCACCGTTCCTCGCGCTCCGAGGCCTCCTTCGTGGCGGTCAACTGTGCCGCCATTCCTCCCGATCTGCTCGAGAGCGAGCTGTTCGGCCACGAAAAGGGAGCGTTTACGGGGGCGACCGAGACCTCGGAGGGGAAATTTGCAGCCGCCGACGGGGGCACGCTCTTTTTGGACGAGATCGCCGAAATGTCCCCCGAGCTCCAATCGAAACTCCTCCGGGTCTTACAGGAGGGCGAGATCGATGTGGTGGGGGGCAATCAGCCGCGCCCCGTCGACGTCCGCGTGCTGGCGGCAACCCACCAGCCCATCGATCGCCTGGTCGAAGAGGGGCAGTTTCGAGAGGACCTCTACTTTCGGCTCAACGTGGTGCCGCTCGAGATTCCCCCGCTTCGAGAGCGCCGAGAGGACATCCCCGTGTTGTTTCGGACGTTTCTCCGGGAGATCGCCGACGAGCCCCTGTCGGTGGATCGGAGCGTCGACGAAGCCCTGATGCAATACGATTGGAGTGGCAACGTTCGGGAACTCAAAAACGTCGTCGAGCGGATGTGTCTCCTGCGAGAAGACGACACGCTGACTGCCGACGACGTCCCCGATGCGATCCGGCGTGACTTCGACTCCCAGGGGAGTACCGACGAGCGCCCGCTTCCTTTCGAACTCCCCGACGAGGGGCTCGATCTGATGGATCTCGAGCGCCGTGTCATCGAAGCCGTACTCGAGAAGACGGACGGCAATCAGTCCGAGGCGGCCCGCTACCTGAACCTCCCTCGCCACAAACTCATCTATCGCATGGAGAAGTTCGGACTCAAAGATTGACCCGGTGTGCCCGTCTGTGCGCCTCCCATGTCGCTGGCTGGACGAAACAAATCGGCCGCATCTGTCGACGATCATCAACGAGGGGGGGAGTGGCAGGGCGATCGTATTTGAGTGTCTTCCCCCCTCGTGGTCGACTCGTTTCCCCCGCTTCGAGGGGGCGCTCGTCGACGTGCCAGCAAGCTGCTCACATCACAGACGCACAGGTATGTCGAGGACATATCAAAGCGCTCCAAAGGGAGACGAAGGTGTCCTCCCTTCGACGCCCCCCGGAGCACTTTGATACTTCGTGGAAGCGGGCTCCCAGCCGGCTTGGCATCGTAGCGCACTCGCGATCGAGGGCGAGCGATGCATCGAGAAACGCCAAGTCATCGAGATCCCTGGCGAGATCATACGCTGGATCGAGCTCTAATGCGATCGCCCCGGGGGAGAGCGGCGAGCTGTCAGGTGGTCTGGAAGGAGCGAGCCGCGAAGTTGTCCCGACGCCGTCTCGGCGGTGTGGCCCCTCCCCTCGATCGACTGGCCGGTTGTCGGCGGGCGGCGCGTCCGGGTGCTCCAGAGGGCCCCGTGTGGGAACGTATACCTCGCGATCCGCCTCAGCCGCGTCGAGTGTCCGCATCCATCGTCGTATACTCTCGACAGCGGCAACGAGGGGCAATGGAGGTTAACATTTGATTCGAGGGATGGAGTCTCTCATCCCAAGCCGGCCAGACCTGAGCGCTCCGGTGACACCTCGTCTCGCGATCTTCATCCCCATACGGAGCACTTTCATATGTCTGCGACATGAGCATCCCTGCCGGCAGATCACCGAGTGACTCCTCTTCGGGCGAGGAGCAGGGCGACAGCCAACGTCACTCGATCATGGATTGAATGACCATTGCCTCTGAGTCGAACTCAGTGCCACGAGAAGAGGTCGGCCATTTGCTCGGCCGCCTTCGCCCGGTGGCTGATGTCGTTTTTGACCTCGGGATCGAGTTCGGCCATCGTCTGGTCGCGCTCGGGCAGGTAGAAGTGGGGATCGTAGCCGAAGCCGTACTCGCCCCGGGGCTCGTCGATGATGCGCCCCTCGACCGTACCGCGGAACCAGACGTAGACACGATCTTCGACGCGGGCCAGTTTGGCTTCCTGGTCGGGACGCGACGGCGGGACGTCCTGGAAGGGGATGCCCGCCCGATCGGTAAGTGCACGGCCCACGAGCTCGCCCGTCATCACCAGCGCAATGACGCAGACGAATCGCGCCGTGCGCTGCGAGTCGGGGACGCCTTGAAGCTGTTCGATCAGCTCGCGATTGTTCTCCTCGTCCGTGGCATTGGAACCGGCGAATCGCGCACTGCGAACGCCGGGTTGGCCATCGAGGGCGTCGACTTCGAGCCCGGAGTCGTCGGCGAGGGCGGCAGCTGCCGTCTCCATCGAGACCGTCTCCGCCTTCTTGAAGGCATTGAGGCGAAAGGTATGGCCATCCTCTTCGATTTCGGGCACCGGCTCGGGCCACGACTCGATGTCGTAGGTGACCCAGCCGGGCTCGAGCCACGAATCGTCGAGGATCTCCTCGTATTCGCGTCGCTTGTC
>JAQCND010000039.1 GCA_028274765.1 Bradymonadaceae bacterium | reverse complement strand
CGGCATATTATCTGACGTCCGACGTCTGGGGGGGGACGTTCCACCTCAAATTGCTTCTGATCGTCGTGTTGATCGGCATCGATCAGACCGTCCACTACAAAATGCGCCAGCTCCACAGCGGCGAGGAAGCTGGCCGGTCGCTGTTCATGGCGGCCCACGGGGTCGTGGGATTGTCCTTCATCGTCATCGTCGTTATCGTACAGACGAAGATTCTCGCCTGACGCTCCCTCACGACCATGGACGTCCATCTCGACGATCGCCAGCCGGGGGAAGTCCCCTGGGGGGCTCTGGCGATGGCCACGCTGACTGCCCTGCCTCTGGGGGCGTGGCTCGTCGCTCGGGGATGGCTCGACTTCGGGACCTGCGGGCTCAAAGAACTCGCGGGCCTTCCCTGCATGATGTGTGGCGCTACCCGGGCGACCTTGGAGTTGTTGCGCGGTGATCTCCTGGGGGCGCTCGCCTTTCAGCCGATGACGATCGTGACGTACGTCTTCATCGTCCTGTGGGGCCTCGGCAGCCTCGCCGCCTTGGCCTCCGACCGGGCCGTCCGATGGACGTTCTCGGAGCGCGACCTCGACGTCATCAAAGTGGCCGTCGTCGTGCTGCCGCTCGCCAACTGGGCCTATCTCATCGGAGCGGGCATCTGACGTTCGACCCTGTCTCATCGGATCCGGTCGTCTCCGCATGCATCGTCCGACCCCTCTCTTTTCTCCGATTTGCGCCATTCGCTTCGTCTCGGGCTCGTCGAACGCTCGTCTCCACGGGCGTTCCCCCGCTCGATCGTCGTTCGGTGGCCCCCGATGCGTTCCCGGGCTCGCCCAGCGCCGTTGACTTCCCCACGCGACGCCCCATCTTCACACCAAAGTGTGCAGTTCGTGATGACTCTGATCCTCAGTCTGGGAGAATACGCCATGGAACAGCGCAAGCTCGGCGAACAGGGGCTCGACGTCTCGGCGGTTGGCCTCGGATGCATGGGCATGAGCGAATTTTACGGGACGGCCGAAGAGGAAATCTCGATCGACACCATCCATGGCGCCCTCGACCTGGGGATCAACTTCCTGGATACGGCCGACATGTACGGGCCGTTTACCAACGAGAAGCTGGTCGGCCAAGTCATCGAGGATCGGCGAGACGAGGTCGTGCTGGCGACCAAGTTCGGCAACGAGCGCGAGTCCGACGGGACGTACGTAGGCATCAATGGTCGACCCGAATACGTCAAACGGGCCTGTGACGACTCGCTCCAGCGCCTCGGGGTCGATCACATCGACCTCTACTACCAGCACCGCGTCGATCCGGACGTACCCGTCGAGGAGACGATCGGGGCGATGGCCGAGCTGGTCGAGGCCGGCAAGGTCAAATATCTCGGGCTCTCGGAGGCCGCTCCCGATACGATCCGGCGGGCGCACGAAGTCCATCCCATCTCGGCGCTCCAGACCGAATATTCGCTCTGGAGTCGCTTCCCCGAAAACGAGATCCTGTCGACCGTCCGCGAACTCGGGATCGGCTATGTCGCCTACTCGCCACTCGGTCGAGGCTTCCTGACGGGACGATTCGAATCATACGAGGATCTGCCCGAAGACGACTGGCGCCGCAACAACCCTCGGTTCCAGGGGGACAACTTCCAGAAGAACCTCGAGCTGGTCGAGGCCGTCGAGCGGATGGCCGAACGCAAGGGGGTCACCTCCGCTCAACTCGCGCTGGCCTGGTTGCTCCACCAGGGCGACGACATCGTGCCGATCCCCGGTACGACGAATCCCGACCACCTGGAGGAAAACGCCGAGGCCGCCGGCATCGATATGATCGATGCGGAACTCGACCGCCTCGACGAGCTGGCTCCTCCCGGCGCTGCCGCCGGTCTTCGCTACCCGGAACAGCACATGGATAGCGTCAATGCCTGAGAGATAGTCGAGACTCGTCTCTCGTCCGGGAGCTGGGCGCCGGACGCTCGTCGAACGGCTCGAGGCCTTGATACGCCGGCGTCTTGCTCCTCGACTGCGACCGATCACATGCCAGACGCGAGATGCTCTCCCAGTCGGAGCGACAGGGCCGCGATCGTCAGTCGAGGGGGGACGCCGGGAGAGTCGGGAAGGACCGAGGCGTCGGCGACATGAATGCGCCGAGATCCACGGAGTCGACGGTGATGATCGAGTACGCGCCCCATCCCCGCCGTTCCCTGCGGATGATCGCCTCTCACCCACAACTGCTCGGGAGCCCACGAATCCACGGAGCATTCGTCGATCTCGTCGGATGACGTCCACTCGACGGGCTCGCCCGCCATCGGCCACACGACTCGTTCGGCCCCCGCCTCGAGGAGGATCCGTCCGATGTGGAGAGCCCCGGCGGCGAGGTCGGTCGCATCGTCGGGATGGAGCGCGTACGAAAGGAGCGACTGGCCGAGTATCTGGCGAATGCGGCCCGTGTGTCGGTCGCGCACCATCACCTCGGCTCCGACGATGGACTGCTCGCCTCCCTCTCCCCACGCGCTCGTGCCATCGTCATCGAGGGGCACACGCGAGGTCCACACTCGGCCCATCCGCTCGATCGGAGAGATCGCGAGCCGCTCTCGTTCGTCGTGCCGGAGCTCGACGTCTCGGAACCAGGAGGAGGCCTCGAGATCGGGGCCACGAGCGAAGACGCGTACGGAGGGATGGAGGCGGAGGTGCTGGCCAGCGCGCGGCCAGTGAGAGCCGAGCTGGTGGCGACGGATGAGCCCGGGCGTCGCGAGCGCCCCCGCCGCGACGACGAGGCGCTCGCACGTCAGTTCTCGAATCTCGCGATCGCGTTCGATCCTGACCTCGACCGCCTCGCCCTCGTCTCGAATGCCGGTGACTCGCCATCCCGCGAGCAGTTCGCCACCCGACTCGATAAACGTCGGCAGTGCAGTCCGAGTGAGGCCGGGATCGACGTGTCGATCGTCTCCGGTCCCGATCTCCAGCAATGCTTCGGCGTCATCGAGCCAGGGCCGGAGTCCGCCGTCGGCGAAGTTGGTGTCGAGCTGTCGATCCCATCGGGCGAGCGACGCCTCGCGAGGCCGCTCGTTCCAGTTCCATCCAATGGCGTCGGTCCCACCGAGCGCCGAACCCGTCGTCACCGAGAGGGGACGCCCCCGGAGCGCGTTGCTCCATCCGTGACGATGGCGTGATGGCTCCGTTTCAGTCGAGTGATCATCGTCCTTGGAGCGGATACTGCGTTCGACGAGGAGTGTATCGGCGCCGGTCCGGGCGAGTCGAGCGGCCACCGAGGCGCCCCCGACCCCCGAGCCGATGACGACGACGTCGCGGTGCCTCTCCTCGATATCGGAGGAGACGTCGAGCGGTGGCTCCAGGTCATCAGTATCGGGAGAGTTTCGCTCTTTCTCGTCGTCGATAGCGTCGATCAGAGGCGCGACGAGCAGGGCGCCAATCACGCGGATGCGGATCCATCGGTGCTCGCGGATGTGTCGGAGCAGTTGCACGAAGGGTTTGCGTTCGAGTGAGCGAGCGCGCCTCCACGCGCCCAGCACGAGCAGTGGGCCGAGCCAGTCGACGAGCCAGAGCGCGAGGGCTCGGAGTCGGCGGATGATCGACGAGTCGGGGGCGTGATGGCTGCGGGCCCGCTCGAGATGTGATTCGAGCGCCTCCTCCGGAACGTCGAGTACCCGGAGCCATCGGCCTTCGAAGCTGTCCGCATGGGATGACGAGGACATGGAAAAAGAACGGAAAGAACAGACGAGCGCCGTATCTTTACCGCCTTCGACCATAGGCGAGTGCGAGACCTCACGGAAGGGTCGATGCAGATGGAGACCTCTCGAGTGGAGCGGACCGTCTTTGTCGGATCGAGCAACGTATCATGCTCGAACACGCCGTGAGCACTCGGGACGTCCATGCGCAACGTCACCGACTGATATCGAGTATCCCCCCGAGCGTCCGGGCCATGTCGAGCTCATCCTCCCTCCCCGTTCCCGCGGACTCTGGCCCCGGGCGGCCGAGAGATCAACGAGGGTCGACCTCCCCCGATCTCGTACTCTCTCATGCATCCGACGGGACTATTTAACCCGACCCGAGGGTCTGTGATAGGAGACGGAACACAGTAGTCGTACGGTGACCCTCGAGTCACCATGGCCCCATTTTGAATGCGCGAGTGGAGTCTCGATGGCACACGAAGTCCAACCCGAGGGTACGTCGGAATCGGTCGAGGATCCCGACATCAGCATCGTCATCCCTATCTATAACGAGGAGGGGATTCTATCGGCATCGGTGGCGGATTTGACCGAAAAACTGGCGAACGATTCGCGCTGGGATCGGTCGTACGAACTGATCTTGAGTGAAAACGGCTCGACCGACGACACCGTCGAGGTGGCTCGCAATCTGATGCGGCGTCATCCGGAGCTGAGACTCCTCCATTCGCCGCAGCCCAACTACGGATTGGCCCTCCGACGGGGCATCTACGAGGCGCGGGGCGAATACGTCATTTCGGACGAGATCGACCTGTGCGACACGGACTTCTACATGGAGGCGATGGAGAAGCTGACCACCGAGGGCTACGACCTGGTGGTGGGCAGCAAGACGCTCCGCAACTCCTCCGACCAGCGCCCCCTCTACCGGCGGCTTGCGACCCGTGTGCTCAACTTTCTGTTTCGCGTCTTCCTCGACTTTCAGGGCACCGACACGCACGGGCTCAAAGCTTTCCATCGCGATCGACTCCTGGAGGTCGTCGAGAAGTGCGTCGTCAACGAGGACCTGTTCGCCAGCGAATTCGTCATTCGGGCCGAGCGCATGAACTTCCGCATGACGGAGATTCCGCTGACGGTGGTCGAGAAACGCAAACCCTCGATCAACCTCTTCAGCCGCGTCCCCGACGTGCTCAAGAATCTCGCTCGCCTCGTCTGGATCATTCGCCTTCGGAACTGACATGGCTCCTCAGTCCCATACGCCGTCAGCCTGCGTCACCGTCGATCTCGATACGCTCCCCTGCTATCGGGACATCCACGGGCTCGACTACGACATGGTCGGCCACGAGGGCGACCCCACCTACAAGGTGGGACTGCGCCGGATCCTGGATCTGTTCGACGACATGGACATCCCGGCGACGCTCTTTGTCATCGGCGAGGATACCGTCGTCCCCCTGCACTACGAGCTCCTCCAGGAGGCCGACGAGCGCGGCCACGAGCTGGCCAACCACACGTACTCGCATCCCTACGACCTCTCGGACCGCTCCCAGTCGGAGCAGCGTAGCGAACTCGCCCGAGGCGAGGGCGCCATCGCGTCCGTGGTCGGCACGTCGCCGGTCGGATTTCGAGCCCCCGGCTACAATCTGACCGAGTCGCTCCTGGAGCTGTGTCGCTCTCGCGATTACACCTACGATTCGTCGCTGCTCCCCTCCCCGCCCTACTACACGGCCAAGATGATGATCATGGCCTGGCAGCAGTTGTCGGGGCGGCCGAGTCGGAGTGCTCAAACGCCATTTGCCAATCTGGCGGCACCGATCACCTCCTACCGTCCCGAGCGCGACCGCCTCTGGTGTCGGGCCCGCGACACCGAGGGGCTCGTCGAGGTGCCGATGTGTCTGCTCCCGGGGCTGCGCGTCCCGGTCATCGGGACGAGCCTCCACATGATGGGCGTCAGGGGGTTCAATTGTCTCTATCCGATCCTCCGCCGGACGTACCGCGACATCTTCAACCTCGAGTTCCACGCCATCGACTTCATCGACCGCGAAGACGTCCCGGACGACGAGGCCCTCGCCGACCATCAGCCCGATCTGAACATCCCCTGGCAGGTCAAGCGCGAGCGATACGTCGGCATCTTGAATCGACTGCGGGAGGATTACATCTTTCGGCGTATGGACGACGCGGTCGAGCGACTGGATACTCACGACTGACGAGAACGGCTCGGCCGTCGACTCGTCGAATTCCGCTCCCCTGCATGCGAGAGCCGACCATGGACTGGAGAGACTTTCTGACCGGCAAGCGAGCTCGCGACGATCTCTTCGAGACGTTTCCCCCGGAACACCGCAGCGATCTCCCTCCCACGCTGCTCAGCGAGGACGGGCCGGTACTGGCCGCTCGCGTGGGCGCCAAGGTGCTGGAGATCGTGGCCAAACGAGGTGGCACCCGGCTCGATCCATCTGCGATCGAGTCGCTGCTCGAGATGCTCGACGACTCGCTCCCCGACGGCGCGCGCAACCACTGTGACGACGAAGCGGGTCGCATCCTCGACTGGCTCGAACACGGAGCCTCGAAAGCCCTGGATAAACCCGAAGCCGGGCTGCCGCCCGAACTCGAGGTGATGCTCGACGCGGACGTCGACAACCGCGCCTCGGTGATCGAGTACACCCTCGACTCGGACTACGACCTCGAGCTCGAGTACTTCGACGAAGAAACCACGACGTGGCCGGTTGTCGAGGGGACACCGCAGGGGATCGAACGCGATCCCAAAGGGGCGTCGCCCACCCTTCGCATCACCCGTCAGGGGGAAGAGCTGGCCATCCCCGTTCGCAATATTCGCTGGCTGATGCCGGTTCGTCCCGAAGCCTCGCCCGACGACGAACCGATGCGCGAGGAGCTGGGCCGCGTGCTGGACTTCCCAGACGAGCGCATGCGAGACGACGCCTCCGACGATGAGGACGGCGAAGAGACGTCGGCCTCCCCGGACGATACCGACGACTGACCGCCTTCGAGACGGGTCGCTCCCGTTCGTTCCGATGTCGGGCCGCCGGGCGCTCTCTCAAAGGGCCGCCGCCCCACTCGAATGAGGCGCCCGACCGGCTCGAATCGACATGCCTCTAAAACGCCTCCGTGACCATGGCTCTGCTCGACGACCTCCACTCCTCGGCCGCTTCGCTCTTTCGCGTTCCCCGCGGGATGTCGGTCCGCGACCACTGTCAACAACATCCACCGCGGCCCGACGAACTCCTCGTGATGTATGAATTCGAGGGATGTCCCTTCTGCCGCAAGGTGCGCGAGGCGATGAGCGAGCTCGATCTCGCCTACGTCAACCGCACCTGCCCGCCCGGCGATCAGGTCAAACGCCCCGAACTCGAATCGCGCGGTGGCAAACAGCAATTTCCCTACCTGATCGACCCGAATACCGGGACTGAAATGTACGAATCCGAGGACATCATCGACTATCTATTCGAGACCTACGGGCCGAAGCGTTCGGGAATCGGGCGCGCTCTGGCCCCGGTCAACACCTTCGGTGCCTCGTGGGCGAGCCTCGTCCGCCCGAAGGGACGAGCCGTGCGACCCGGCTGTGCCGACCGTGAACAACCCGAACGACGACTCGTCCTCTACAACTTCGAGATCTCGCCGTACTGCCGGAAGGTCCGCGAGGCGCTCTGCGAACTCAACCTCGACTACGCGGTCCGCAACGTCGCCAAGGGGAGCGAGCGACGCCCCGAACTGGTCGAGCGCGGCGGCCAGATGATGGTGCCCTACCTGATTGACCCGAACACCGACACCGAGATGTACGAATCCGACGACATCGTCGAGTACCTGGAGGCCACCTACGGATGAACCGATCGTCTTCGACTGGATGAACCGCCATCGACTCCTCGCGAGGGGGAGAGCTCGCGTCTCGTCGTCTGGACACACCCTCTCCGATATTGTAGTTCCACCGTCGGCGGCAGGGGTGCTGGAGGCGATTCCGGCTGAGACCAAACCCTTGGAACCTGATTCGGTTAGCGCCGGCGAAGGAAGCCGTACTCTCCACCGTTGGCCTCATCGCCCGAGGCGAGTCATTCGCATGGCGTGGAGACCTTTCGCCGATGCTGAGTTCCGCGTCCCCTCCGCTTTAGAATGATTCGCATTCACTGTGTCACACGAGATGGGAGACCACGACATGGAGACGCTCAAACTCGGACTAGAATGGTTTCTCAATCCCGATCATGTCCCGTTTATCGTCGGCCTGCATCACGGCTGGTTCGAAGATGCGGGGATCGCACTCGAGATGATCGAGCCCGAGGAACACCTCGATGCCATGGAGGCGATCGAGGCGGGCGAAATGGATCTGGCTGTCACCGAACCGCTGCATCTGATCGAGGACGTCGCCGAGGGCCACGATGCGGTCGGATTCGGCCGATTTCTGCACACCAACGGCGGCGTCATGTATCTGACCGACAGCGACATCGAGCGGCCTCGCGACATGACGGGCAAGCGCGTGCAGTATCCCGGCG
>JAQCND010000033.1 GCA_028274765.1 Bradymonadaceae bacterium | reverse complement strand
GGAAGCCCACTTCCGGAGGACGTACAGGGGCGCTCCGAAGGCCGGGCCTTCCGGATCGACTCGATATCGGTTCGGAGCGCCAGCATCCCTGCATGAGCCGGCTGGAAGCCCACTTCCGGAGGACGTACAGGGGCGCTCCGAAGGCCGGGCCTTCCGGATCGACTCGATATCGGTTCGGAGCGCCAGCATCCCTGCTGGCACAGCTTCCCCGCCCACTCGCTGTTAGCCTTAGAAAGCAGAATTTGTTTTGCCGTATCAAGGGAGATTGCGAGGTTGTCATGGGTGCTCCGAGACTCGAATCGGATCGCGAACGCAAGCGTGAGAACGTCCTCGAGCAGTTCGACTGGAGCCATCTCCAGGAGACGACCTGTCTCGATCGACTCGCCGAGGCCGTCTCGGCGGTCGCCGACGTGCCGACCGCGTACGTCGCGCTGATGAAGAGCGACGTGCAGTGCGTCATGAGTGGCGTCGGCATGAGTCGTCACGAGTTCGTCCGCGACAACACCTTCTGTGCCCACACTATCACGGGCGAGGAGGTGATCATCGTCCGGGATGCCACGCGAGACGCGCGATTCGCGGACAATCCGTTCGTCCAGCACGATCCCGGCATTCGGTTCTACGCGGGCCTCCCGATCATCGTCGACGACGTCCCCGTCGGGACCATGTGCGCCATCGACTACGAGCCACGCACTCTCCGTATGGATGCGCGAAGCGAGTTGTTTGGCCTTCTGCATACGGCCGAGTCCTACCTGAACCTCCTGTACGAACACGATCCCGACGGTCGACCCCGCACCTTCGGGTCGAAGGTGACGGAGGCTCGGGCGACGATGACGACCATTCGCCATCGAACCGATCTGGAGGGGCGTTCGGACGAGCAGCTCGTCGAGAGCGAACGGGACCTCGAGACATGCCTGGACCGCTGGGTCCCCGACGAGGCGGCCTCCGAGTCGGCCCTCGACGATTCGATCGAGGAGGAGGCGCCGAAGGGAATCGGCTACGAGGAGACCGAACCCATCGAAGAGCTCGGCTACGAGGAGACCGACGTCGAATCGAAGTGAGGTCGTCGGGGGGAGGCTCCCCGCTCGTGTTCTCAACACTATTCCTCTCGTTCGTCGACTTCGTCGTCCTCCATGATGACACGGACGGCAGGGCTCTGGGTATCGTCGAACTGGCCGTCATCGACTGCCCACAGGAAGGCCAGGACGGCGGCACCGACAAACAGAAAGGCGACGGGGACGAGGAGATAGAGAGCAGCCATCGTCGATCACCTCCCGGAGGAAGCAGGGGGCGCGAGGGACGAAGGCTCGTCGTCCGCCAGCGAGAGCGAGTCGTCCGAGGGAGATGCGTCGGGGGACGTCGGAGTGGCGGCGACGTCGGAGTCGAGGTCGGATTCGAACGAGGTCTGGAGGCTCGAAGAGACGACGACGGCGACGGAGCTGACCGGCATGGCGACGGCGGCGACCAGCGGCGAGACGAAGCCGGCGGCGGCGACGGAGATGCCGGCGACATTGTAGACGGCCGACATCCCGAGGTTGCGGTGGACGGCGTGCATGACGGCCTCCGAGCCCTCGAGGAGTTCGGCGATCGGCTCCAGGCCCTCGCGGGTCAAAAAGACGTCGGCGGCGACGAGGCTGGCCGAGGCGCTTCCCTCGACGGCGATGCCGATGTCGGCGGCCTCCAGCGCGGCTGCGTCGTTGACGCCATCGCCGACCATCGCCACGCAGGGGACGTCCTCGTCGGCGAGGTCGCGTTCGTCGGGAGCTGTGCGAGCGTCGATGAAGGCCTTTTTGTCCTCCGGGGCGACGTCGCCGTGGACGCGGTTGGGGGCGAGCCCGAGCTGACGGCCGACCTCCTCGACGACGTCGTCGTGATCACCCGACAGAATAGTCGCTTCGACCCCTCGCGACTGCAGCTCGTCGACGAGATCGGCGGATGCCGAGCGGATGGGATCGCCGAAGGCGGCGACTGACTTGACGGTGCCGTCGACGGCGACGAGGATGGGCGTGTGGGCGGCGTGCAGCGTCGCCTGCAGGGTGGGTTCGAGCTCCGGCGGGAGGTCGCCGTCGCACGCTTCGCGTACCCAGTCGGGCCGTCCCACCAGGAGGTCGCAACCGTCGATGCGGCCCTGGAGGCCTCGACCGGGCTGTTCGTCGATGGATTCCGGCTCGAGGTCGTCGATCTCGTCCGGGGCCCACGACCGGAGCGCGAAGGCGATCGGGTGCGTACTCTCGGCCTCGAGTGCCGCCGCCCATTCGAGCGCCCGACGCGAGCCGTTCCAGTCGACCAGATGCATCTCGCCGGAGGTGATCGTGCCGGTCTTGTCGAGGACGATCTCGTCGAGGTGTTCGAGCCGCTGGAGGATCGCCTCGTCCTCGATGAAGATGCCGCGCCGGGCCGCTCGTCCCACGCCGGTGGTCATCGCCAGCGGCGTCGCCATGCCGAGCGCACAGGGACAGGCGATCACCAGCAGAGCGACGGCGTGTTCGATCGCGTGCGGCGAGCCGACCCACGTCCAGCCGAGCCAGGTCAACAGAGCCCCGCCGAGGACCGCCAGCACGAAGATACCGGCCCATCGGTCGGCCAGGTGGACGACGGGCGCCTTGCCCTCGGATTGTTTCTCGATCCAGTCGAGGAGTTGCCCGATGCGCGAGGCGTCGCCGGACGAATGGACTCGGACGCAGATCGTCTCGCCCGTATTCTGAGCACCGGCAAAGACGCGTTCGCCGCATTCGACCCGTTCGGGCCGACTCTCGCCGGTGAGGACGCCCCGGTGCAGAGCGGTCGAGCCGTCAACGACGGTGCCGTCGGCCGGAACGACCTCCGAGGGACGGACCTCGACGACATCGCCCGACTCCAGCGCTTCGGTCGGCACGGATTCGAGTTCGCCGTCGTCGTCGAGTCGGCGGGCGCCCGTCGGGAGGACCGAGAGCAGTCGATCGGCGGCGTCCCCGGCGAGTCGCCTCCCCCGGATCTGAAGCCAGCGGGCGGTCAGCAGGGCGGCGATCAGGACGGTAATCGAGTCGAACCACACCTCGCCCGTGCCGCGAAACGTGGCGACGGCGCTGTGGGTGAATCCGCCGAGGATGGCGATCGAGATCGGGATGTCGATCGAGAGTCGGTCCCAGCGACACGAACTCGGCTCGGCCAGAAGCGGACGAAGCGAACTCCACGCCCGCCGGAAGAAGATCGACCCGCCGTAGACGACCGAGATCGCCGCCAGCAGGAGGCTCGCCCCCCGCATGGCGTCGAACAGCCCCGACTGGGCGCTCGCGTCGAGGCCGGAGTAGAAGGCGAAGGCGATCATCATGACGTTGGCCGCGATCGCCCAGCCGACGCCCATCTTGCGGAGGAGTTGGCGTTCGGCCCCGGAGGTGGCGTCGTCGCGGCGGCCGGTCGGGTGGGCCGAGTATCCGAAGCGCTCGAGCCACGCGGCGATCTCGGAGAGTGAGACCTCGTCCTGGTGCCAGCGCAGCGTCAGGCGAGCGCGACTCAGGTTCAGTCTTGCCTCGTCGACGCCCTCCAGGCGATCGGGCATCTGCTCGACGATCCAGACGCACCCGGCACAGTGGACCCCGTCGAGGTGGAGTTCGATCTCGTAGAGTCCGCCCTCGAGGGCTTCCGCGTGGCGCTCCAGGAAGGCGGGGGCGTCGAATTCATCAAGTCGTCGCTCGTCGACGCCGTCGGGCCTCGCCTCGCGAGTGCCGCCGTCGGGCGTCGACTGGAGATCGTAGAAGTCGTCCAGCCCGGAGTCGTGGATCGCGCGGTACACCGACTCGCATCCGGCACAGCAAAAGACCGGCTCGTCGGTCGTCTCTCCGACTGAGACCGGCAGGCCGCAGTGGGCACAGGGCTGTCGGGACTCTCGTGTCACGATGCGTTCCTGGAGGTTGGAGTGGGTTGTCTGTTCATATGCCGGCTGGGAGCCGGCGCTCCAAAGGACATTTTGCCCTTCGGAGGAATGTATTTGGCCCGCCAACCGGATTGCCTCGCGATCCAAGCCGGCGCACTGCCGTAGCCAGCATAAAAGAACGCCGGCGCTCCGGAAGGCGTCTCATGTTATGAGGGGCCTCCTATCGTACGGAGCGCCTTTATATTTCTGCGCTCCGGAAGGCGTCTCATGTTATGAGGGACCTCCTATCACACGGAGCGCCTTTATATTTCTGCGATCCAAGCCGGCGCACTGCCGTAGCCAGCATAAAAGGACGCCGGCGCTCCGGAAGGCGTCTCATGTTATGAGGGGCCTCCTATCACACGGAGCGCCTTTATATTTCCGTGAAATGAACATCCTTGCTGGCAGGTCGCCGAGCGACTCCTTGTCCGGGGAGACGACAACTAAACGTTGTTTCATCGACCTGCATCGATAGGCGCCTGGAGAGTCGCCGAAGGCGGCGACAGCATGAAGCTTCGGGCACAAGCCCGGAGATCAAAGGGATGGATGCCCCTCTATCGGAGCCCCGAACGGCATGGGCCAGCCAATATAAAGGTGGAAGCAAGGGCGATGTGATGCATATGGCTCCATTGGATGAAATGGCGTTTAGCGTCACTCAATAATCATCATAGCTCTCGAGTTGGACGGTAGATTCTTCGACGTGTCACAATCCAATCTCCTTGCGTACGGTCTTGGTATAGACGTCGTCGCCGTGCTCGAGCCGGATCTCGAAGTCCCAGAGTCCCGGCTGTTGGAGGAGAAATTTGACCCGATACATGCCCGGCTCGTCGACGACGGAGGTCACGTCGGATTCGGCGACGATTCCAGCGATCGAGGGGCGTTTGAGCTCGACTCGTCCCCTCAGCTCGGAGAGGGGTTCGCCCGAGGCGTCTCGGACCTCGAGGGTCACGGGAGCCAGGACGCCCTCGGCGACGGGCCCGGCGGGCTCGACGTCGATCGACCACCCGAGACGCTGGTTCTGCTGGAGCTGGTCTCGGCGATCGGCGCGATCCGCCCGGGTTTCGTTCGAGTAACTCTTGACGACCTGGGGGCCGCCGTCGGACTGCGAGGCGACGATGGTGACGACTCCACTGGTGATCGAGATACTGAGCAGAAAGATCACGAATCCCGGCCAAAAAATGTGAGGTGGGATGAGCGCTTCGGATGCTGTGTCGTTGCGGGGTTCGGCCATGGTGTTCGTCCTCTGTTGGGAGTCGGATCGCCGTCGAGTTCGACCGAGCTACTCCACGTGGGTGATCGGCCCCTGCATCGATAGCGAGGGCTTCTGGACAATCTCGCCGTCGGAGCGGATCGCAAAAGTCGCTTCCGCTCGGCCCTCGCTCCCGAAGTGGCGCTTTGGAATCAGCACCCAGGTGTTGACGCGTGTCATCTCGTTGGCGTCGAGTTCGAAGGACAGGTCGTCGACCTCGCGGAGAGAACTGCCCTCGGGCCCCTCGACGGTAATCTCGTACGACTGGGTTTGATCGGTCTGGTTGCGGAGCCGGAACTGCACGCTGCTGGCGACGGGTTGGCCCTCGCCGTCGAGCTGGCGGTACGAGGCGCCGGATTCGCGACGGACGTCGACCGACACGGGCTGTTCGGCGTAGAGGAGGAAGCCGAAGATCCCCATCAGGGCGGCGAGCAGGAGACTGTAGAGGATGACGCGAGGGCGGAGGATGTTGGCCTCCTCGCCGTCCTCGATCTGGCGCTGGGAGGTGTAGCGGATGAGCCCCTTCGGCTTGTCGATGCTCTCCATGATGTCGTTGCAGGCATCGATGCACTGGGTGCAGTTGACGCACTCCAGCTGGAGGCCGTCGCGGATGTCGATGCCGGTCGGACAGGTGCGGACGCAGGCGCCGCAGTCGATGCAGTCGCCGAGTTCCAGTTTGGCGCCGTCCTGCTCCTTTTTGATCTGGGCCCGCGATCGCCGCCCGCGGGGTTCGCCGCGGTTGGGATCGTAGCTGACGATCATCGAATCCTCGTCCATCAGCACCGACTGGAGCTTGGCGTACGGGCAGATGGTCACGCACATCTGCTCCCGGAAGTACGCAAAATCAAAGAGGATGAGGGCCGTCGTGATCGCCATCATGACGAAGAAGCCCCAGTGCTGAGTCGGCGGCCCGGTCATCCACTCGACGAGCTTCTCCCAGCTGACAAAGTAGGCGACGAAGGTATGGGCCAACCCCAGTGCCACCGCAGCGTAGAGCCCGTGTTTGACAGCCTTGCGCCACGCCTTGTCGACGGTCCAGGGGCCCTCGTCGCGGCGTTTGCGTTCGGTCTCGGAGCCCTCGACCCATCGCTCGATCGGACGGAAGACGAACTCCAGGTACACGGTCTGCGGACATCCCCATCCACACCAGACTCGCCCGAGGAGGGCAGTCAGCAGGCCGATCGTCAGACACGAGATCAGCAAAAAGAGCATCAAAAAGACGGTATCGGTGGCGTGAAAGACCGCCCCGAAGATGACGAATCGGCGATGGATGACGTCGAGCAGGACCGCGGGCTCGCCCCCGATCTCGACGAGGGGCAGCGCCGTAAAGAGGGCGATCAGCGCCCAGCCGACGACGAGTCGCGCTCTCCAGAGTGGTCCGTGGCTCGGCGTCGGGTACAGCCATCGGCGTTCGCCGTCGCGTTGGAGCGTCGAGAGCACCTGGTCGGGATGCTCTCGCCCTCGTCCCCCGTCGCTGTCGGTCGAGTTCGTCCGGGTCATGGCAACCTCGCGTCAGGAGCCCTGATCGTCGGGTGTGTAAGGGGCGCCCTCCGGCTCGGCGGCGTTGGCGGGCTCGGTCCCCTGAATCGAGCGCACGTAGGCGACGACGTCGACGACCTTCTCGCGGCCGAGCTGGGACTTCCAGGCGGGCATCTGCCCCTCGATGCCGTTGGAGACGGTGTTGTAGATATCCGTCAGCTCGCCGCCGTGAATCCAGTACTTGTCGGTCAAGTTGGGGCCGATCTTCCCGCCTCCTCCGCCCTTTTGGCCGTGACAGGGGGCACAGTTGGACGTGAAGATCTCTTGGCCCGACTCGACGCGCTTCGTCGTGTCGGCGGCCTTGGCGAGCAATGCGTTGGTGATTTTTGTCTGGTCGGCCTGGGCCTTGCGGCGGAGGGCGGCGATCTCCTGCTGGTCGTTCTCGAGGCGCTCCTCGTAGCGGTCGATATAGCCCAGGTTGATGGCGACGACATAAAAGACCGACCAGATAATGGTCCCGACGAAGATCAGGCTCAGCCAGGGAGGAATCGGATTGTCGTATTCGCGGATCCCGTCGTATTCGTGGCCCTCGAGGAGGACGTCGTCGTAGTTCGAATCCGACGGCGCCCCCACCTCCTCGCCCTTCGAGGGGCGATCGTCGTCGTGTGAGTGAGCTGGTTTATTCATCAGTCGACTCCTCGTGCGAAGACTGTGGGGTATCGTCGAGCGGGATGCTGGCGTGAGATTTGGCCTCCCGCGTGTTCATCAGCCACACCCGTATGACCACGAAGACGAAGGCGGCGACGAACATCAGCAGGCCGATCTCGGCGTATCCCTCGAGTCCCGAATTCTGGACGACGTCTTGTAGCATGGGTCATTCCGTGAGAGGTTGGGTCTCTTCGCGTTCCTTGGGGTTCACGTCGGTCCCGAGATCCTGGAGATACGCGATCAGCGCGACGATCTCCTTGTCGGCGAGTCCGGAGGGACCGCCCTGGTTCTCGATTTCGGAGGCGATCGTCTGGGCCTGCTGGCGCGCTCGTGTTTCGGCGTTGTCGATCTCTTCTTTGGAGTACGGCACGCCGAGCATGGTCAGGACCTCCATGCGATCGTCGATCTCCTCGAGTTCGAGGTCGTGTCTCAGCAACCAGGGATAGGGCGGCATGATCGAGCCCTTCTTCATCGAGTCGGGATCGCGCATGTGCTGGACGTGCCAGCTATGGGAGTACTTGCCGCCCACGCGAGCCAGGTCCGGCCCCGTGCGCTTCGAGCCCCACAGGAAGGGATACTCGTAGACTTCTTCGCCCGGTCGATTGTAGGAGCCGTAGCGTTCGATCTCGTGGCGCAGGGGACGCACCATCTGCGAGTGGCAGTTGACGCAGCCCTCGCGGATGTAGATGTCGCGGCCCTTCAGCTCGAGCGGCGTGTAGGGCTCGGTCGATTCGGCTTTGGCGACCTTGTTGTCGATCAAAAGCATCGGCACGATCTCGACGACGCCCCCGATGAGGACGGTGATGGTCGCCAGTGCAGTAAACACCCACGGCCACCCCTCGAGGGCGCGGTGCCAGCCGTGTTTGACGAGCGACTCGATCTTGAAGAACGCTTCGTCGTAGGTGCGGACGTTCGACCAGTCCTGGTCATTGTTGCGCCAGGTCGGTGCGGAGACTTCGACCGTCTGGTTGGAGGGCGCCTCCGGGGCGGATGCGATCGTCATGAGCATGTTGAAGCCCATCATCAGCGCACCCAGCAGGTAGAGCGAGCCGCCGACCATGCGCACCCAGTACATCGGCAGGATTTCGAGTGTCGTCTCGATGAAATTCGGGTACATCAGCCGACCCGTCTCGTCGAACGCTCGCCACATCAGCCCCTGGGTGATGCCGGAGGTATACATCGCGATCAGATAGGCCAGGATCCCCACCGTCCCGATCCAGAAGTGGGCATTGGCGAGCTTCTTGCTCCAGAGTTCGGTGTCCCAGAGCCGCGACAGCAGC
>JAQCND010000139.1 GCA_028274765.1 Bradymonadaceae bacterium | reverse complement strand
CTTTTCGTCCTCCTGATCCTCGCCGGGAGCAGGGGCAGGAGCGGCGCCGCCCCCGCCTCCATCGCCGGGCGGTGGGGGAGGCTTCTCGGTCTCGTCCGATTCGGCTGTCTCCTCGTCGGAAGCCCCCTCGTCTTGATCGGCCATCTTCTCCTGGTCGCTGCCATCCTCTCGGTCGCCGCCGTCGTCCGTTTCCTCCTTATCTCCCTTTTCGGCGACGTAGTCGTTCTCCTCGAGGTAGGTCAGGATTTCCTCGCTGACCCCCTTGAGTCTCAGCTTTCCGATCTCCTCGGGCGTTACCTGGAAGTCCTCGGCGCTATCGATGGCAGCCTTGATCGAAGACGCATCGACCCCGACCTTGCTCATCTTGACAAGATCTTGCTTGTCGAAGGCCGAGGCGTGCGAGACGGGGGCGAGCCACCCCAGAGCCGCAACTGCGGCAATCAGAGAGGCTTTGGCCCACCAGTTCAGCTCGAAGCGATGTCCCGTGTGCAACGGTCCGTCCGTCATCATGGATTCGAATGTCGGCATTAGGAGGTCAACGGTGGCTCCACTTCGATCGACCCGAAGCGGCCCCGTTCAAAAACGTATATGCTATCATGCTATGGAGATGTGTTCAATGGGGCTGACACGGGTCAAAGCACCCGAGATCACCCGCTATGGCGCTCGAGCCCCCTCAGAACATGTAGCTGACGCCAGCCAGAAAGTCGGCCGTGAAATTCAGTCGCTGGATGAAATTCAACTCCTTCGCGTCAACGGTAGTCGCGGGCTTGCTGACCTGGCGGCTCCCGAGCTCCTTGTTTTTGTACCGCATGGCGCCGCGATACAGATTCCCCCGGCCCTCGAGTCGCAGGACAAAGTGATTGTTGATGAAGAACTTGACGCCTCCGCCAAAGACGAAGTTCGGCTCGAGCGCCGTCGAGGAGCCCGAGCGAGCGCCCCCGCTGGCGACGTCGGGGCGATTGACGCTGACGGCCCCGAAACCGGCTGCGAGATTGATATCGAAGTGGGCCAGCTTGCGCTGCAGGAAGGCCAGCTTCCCGTAGAGGGGATGCCAGACGGCCAGAGCGTGGGCGCGCCACTGGAACTGATCGAGGGTATCCTCCTCGGTCGTGAAGGCGTTGTCCCGACTGTCCTGGAGGAAGTTGGTCAGGTCGGTGTCGTGGCGAAATACGCTCCCCATGAACATCCCCTCGACCTCGATGCCCCACTGGTCGGTGATGTAGTAGTCTGCGCGCGCACCGACCGGCGTGTACCAGAAGAAGGGCTCGCTCGACATCAGTCCGCCGAAGAGGCCGACCGCAAAGCGGCCCTCCCGTTTGTAGAGTTTCTCCTGGATGACATCGACGTCTCGATCGACCGACCAGTAGTTGTCGAGCTCCTCGTCGAGAGGACCGCCGACCTCTTCGTCGTCCTCGTCGGGGGTGCCGGGGGATTCCTGCGCCGAGGCCGCCGTCCCGACCGAGACGATCGCCAGGACCGCGCCGATCGCGAGTGCGCGTCGGCCCCAGGACCACAGCCGCGAGGAGGATGAACGTCGATTGCCATGTTCCGTACGTGTCATACTCAGCCGCTCATGCATAGACATCGAAGAGACTCGCGAATCGAGCGAGAGGATCGAAGGCGTCCTCGATTCTCCCCGCGCCCGTCAGAAGAACCATCCAAATCCGAGAGAAACCTCCGAGGGATTCGCCACGCCCGTTACGCCCTCGGTCTTCTGGAAGGCGAACTGCCGGAAATCGAGCCGAATCGCGGCGTGGTTGAGAAAGTAGAAAGCCAGTCCCGCCCCCATGACGCCCTCCGGCTTGACCGAAGGCGTGATCTCGCTCCGCGCCTGGTTGAAATCGGTCTCGGCCTTGGTCAACACGACGCCCGCGCCCCCGAACAGATACATGTCGAGATAGCCGATCGCTTCGTCGTAGAAGGCGACCTTGCCATAGAAGGGACTCCAGACGACGCCGACGTTGCTGTGGGCGATCTGGATGCCCGCCAGTCGCAGACCGCTGGCCCCGCCCTCCTTGAGCACGCCCTCGACGTCCGTCTGCGAGGCGAAGGCATACGACCCGGCCACTTCGAGACCGAGGTTCTCGAGGATGTAGTAGTTGAGGCGAAGGCCGACCGGGAAGTACTGCTCGAAGATGTTGTTGGGAATCATGCCGCCATAGGCGGAGACGGCGAAACGACCGACCTTCTGAAACTCGCGCTTCTGGACGGTCCGGACGCCCCGCACCTTCGACCAGTAGTTGGGATCGCTCGGGTCGGGTTTGTTGGCTTCGCTGCTCTGCTCGGAGGAGTCGCCCTGTCCGGCCCCGTCTCCCTGTCCCGAGGCGCTCGCGTCGGAGGGGGGACTCTCCGACGGGGCGTCGCCCCCCGAACTCGAGGAGGACGACGAGCCCGATTCGCCCTGAGCCCAGGCGGAGGAGGGGGCGACGATCAAGAGGGCGCTCAGGAGGAGTCCGATCGAGAGACCACCCCGGCGAGCCCCGGTTGTCTCACACATCGCATCGATCATCGAGTTCACCATTTATATGATCTCCATCCGATAAGCGTTCGATTCGTCTCGGTCGATGCCGCCGCACGCGTTCGAGGTCGAGAGAAAACGCGGGGCGCATCGCTGTCGTGTCAGGGAGTGAATTACGATCCGGAGCCGCCGTCCGACGAGTTGCTGCTACCGTCCGATGAGCTGCCGCCGCCGTTCGACGAGTTGCTGTCCCCACTGTCGACCGGCTGCGTGAAGACCACGCCCCGATTGTCGCCCGATTCCGGATTGTTGAGATTCTGGACGGCACCGCGCTGGGAGAGCGTTCGCGTCTGCGTAACGCCGTTGACCTCGACGCTCATCGTCGTCTGGACGTAGACGGGCGGCCCGCCCAGGAGATTGCCGTTGAGGAACTGACCCACCCCCGCCCGAACCTCCCAGAGACCGTCCATCGCATGCGGGAGCCACTTCATCGCCCAGCCGACGTCCGAGGCGGTCCGCAGACGGCGATAGCCGCCCTCGGTGGCACAGGCCAGCCGGGCGTAACCGGCGATCGGTCCGAATCGGCCATCCGGTCCTCGTTCGCGCATGCAGTACTTGTTCGGGGTAAAGGAGCCCTCGCTCGGATCGCCGCTCCCCGCCGCCGGCGTGCCGTTGGTCGAACTGGTGACGTTGCCGTCGGGATTGCTCGAGTAGCCGCGCACCTCGCGGCAGGTCTCGTAGGAGCGGCAGTCGGACTCCTCCTCGCAGGTACTCTCCTGCGAGCGGTAGTATTCGGGGTCGTCGCGGAGGAGTTCCTCGCGCGTCTGCTCGCCCTGAGGCTCGATGGCGGGATCGAGCTGGACGACGAAGACGCGGACGTCGTTGTCGCTCGCTTTCTGGATGACGGCGTCTGGATCGGTGCCGCTGGCCTCGACGGGCAGATCCGGCGGCCCGTCGACCAGCACCGTCAGGAACTTCTCACCCCCGGCGTCCGTATAATTGTCGAGGGTCAGACTGATGGCTTGCCAGACGCTGGCGCGGCTGCTGGGATCGTCGACGGTGGCACTGAATTGATCGTTGATGACGTTGTCGACGGTCTCGTTGTCGCGCGTCCAGACCTTGCCGTCCTCGCCGGTGGCTTCGTCGACGAGGCTGATGGGTCGATTGGACCCCTCGATCTCCCAGAATCCGAACCGCGTC
>JAQCND010000027.1 GCA_028274765.1 Bradymonadaceae bacterium | reverse complement strand
GAGCCGGATGCATCGTCGGCGTCGGCAGGGTCGGTCGTGGGGGTGGCATCCTCGTCGCGCCAGGCGTCGCGGCGCTCCCAGATGTCGGCGAGAGCCTCGGCGACCGCCTCGTTCCCTGGACCGAGCTCACCGGCAGCCGCTCGCTCTCGCGCCGTCTCGAGTCGGTCGGGAGCCAGGAAGGATTCCAGTTCACTCCCCACCCGCAGGACGTCGGGCAGATAGGCGGCTCCGTGGCTGCGGGTCAGCGTATCGACCTGTTCGGTGACGCCGCGGTCCGAACCGACCAAAAAGAGCGGCCGATCGAGGGCCACAGTTTCGGGGAGATGGGGCTCGGCCGGATGGGCAACGACCACGTCGCTGGCGGCGATATAACGCTCAAGATCGGAGACGCGTCCGAACATCGCCGCTTTTAGCCCGTGCTCGTCGGCGGCGCGTCGCAGTGCGGTCGCTGCCGTCTGGTCGCCATTGTGGTGGAAAACAAATTGGACGTCGCCCTCGACGAGTGTCGCCTGAAAGACGAACTTTTTGAGTGTCTCCGGATCGAACGACTCCGATCGGACGAGCACGACCGTCTCGTCGCCGAAGCCGAAGTCGTCTCGGACTCGCTCGCGGTCGATCGAGGCTTCGAATTCCGGAAGAATGGGCGGACCGGCTCGGAAGAGACGTCCCGAGTTGTATCCGGCATGCTCGAGTCGGGTGTGATCGGCTTCGTCGGGGACGAGACAGGCCTCGACCGCCCCCTCGAACCACCGCGACGAGAGGTTGAAATCGAGTGGGACGCCGACCTGGGTGGTCTGGCCGCCGGTGAGGCTCTCCAGGAGACTCAGCGGACGGACGTATCGAGCTGCCGTCACGACGAGCAAGTCGGGCTGGGCGCGCCGAATCGCTCGGATGAAGTCTTCTTCGCCCTCGGCGCCCTCCCAGACGACACGCAGCCCCCGGAGGAGGCGTTCGGCGCCGCCGGCGACCGCCTCACGAGCAGCCGATCCGATGACGTCGGTGATTG
The DNA here is from genome assembly GCA_028274765.1 of Bradymonadaceae bacterium. GTDB lineage: Bacteria > Myxococcota_A > Bradymonadia > Bradymonadales > Bradymonadaceae > CAJXPB01. Next base: position 10,334 of record JAQCND010000027.1, on the reverse strand, counting down.
TGACGACCTCCGTGGTGACACGATCGTCGTTGGATTCGAGTCGATCGGCGACGTCTTCGACGGCTCGCCGCTGTTCCGATCGATCGACGAGAAGCCAGATCAATCGCGTGTCGTCCGTCTCTCGAGGTGCATCTCCAGCTGATTCCATGACCTCCACCCTCCGGTGTATCGGTCGATCGGAGCAGGAGACGTGCCCTCTCCGGCGAGAGGCTCATCGCATCCCTCGAGATATCGGAGAAAAGACGTCTCCGCCGACTCCCATCGCCCTATTCGTATTCGAAGAAATTGTCCAAGAACTCGGCGATCTGAGCGCTCTCCATCGACTTGCAGAAGTACCCGTTGATGTCGTTGTCGATGCAGTACTGCTGGAGCTTTTCGGCGTCCATGTCCGTATAGATGACGAGCACGAGCTCGTTGTACTCGGGAGAGTTGCGGACCGTCTCGATGAGATCGTCGGCGTTGAGCCGGTCCATCTGGATGTCGAGCATCAGGATGTCTGGCTCCTCGAAGTCGATCTTCGAGAGTGCGCCGTTGGGCGACGACAGCGTCACCACCTCGTAGTCTTCCTCCTCGAGATGCTCCTCGGCCTCCATGACGTCGGCGAGGTTGTCGTCGAGGATCATGACTTTGCGCCGCTGCTCCATGGGGTCTCCTCGAAGTCGAAGCGAGAATACGACCGCTCTTCTCAATGGATGTACCCACCCCGAAGACTACGATAGCCCCCTCGCCTTCGAGGGTCAATCGAGACGTGACGTCGGGGCCTTACGTCCCGTCGGCTGACCGATCCTTCGATCGACGGGTGTCGATAAACTGCCGAACCTCCTGTTCGAGGAGTTCGCGATAGCGACGACACTGCTCGATCGAGCCGAGGACCTTCTGGAGATTGCGCTCTGTGGTCTTCGTGCGATGCGCCTCCTCCGAGAAGAACGACCGGACGCGCTCGGCGCCCGACTTGCTGCAGAAGTTGCGTCCGACCAAGGGCAGTCGTCCCGCCGAGGCGGAGCCGACGGCCTCGATGATGCGATCGTAGTTGTCGGCCATCCACGTCCAGGCGACATCCCAGGTCTGGGGGTGGCCCGAAGCCGATCCGAGGAGTGCCCAGAGATTCTGGGATTGGACGGCGTCGGTCCAGAACAACGCCAGCGAGCGCCGCACGAGTTCGGGATCGCGGAACTGACTGAGGCTTCCGATCATCTCGGTGCGCACCGACGGATTGGGGGCCTCCGAGAGCGTCTCGCGAATGGAGTTCCACAGTGTTTCATCCCCTCGGCGAGCGGCGATCGAGAGGTACGTCGAGACCCGTGTGGGCGAGACGTCCTCCGGCGAGTCGAGAAATCGCTCGGTCACCTGTTTCGCCCGCTCGATCGTTTCTGCGTCCTCGGCCAGCGAGGCGGCCGCTCCGACCACTCGGGGACGCAAGAGGGCGTCGGCCGTCGAATCGTCGGGCTTGGCCTCGAACCCGATCCGCTCCAGATGAGGCTCGATGATCGAGGCCGCATACGCTCGGAAGGCCTCCGGGGGATCGTGGCGGTAGACGCGAGATTCCAGGGTGCCGAGCGTTCCGAGCAGTCGACTGACGATCATGCGATGCGTCTCGTCGGCCATCGCCCCCATGGCCCTCAAGAACTCGGCGACGGGCATGGCATCGGCGCGCACGAGGGCTTCGAGATGGGGCAGCAGTGCTACCTTCTCGCTCAGCGCCAGCTCGGACCGCACGTTCCAGAGGGGCTCGTGGCCTTCACCGGCGAGTCGCCAGTGGTAATAACCCTTTTCGCCGGCGTTGGGATGGACCCAGGCTGGACAGATCTCCGTGGGAAGCTCGACACGCTGGCGCCGGGGGGTGTCGTCACGTCCGTCGAACCGAAAGCAGTATCGTTCCGAGCCCTCGTTGGTGGGATAGCGGACGCACATCGGGATCGCCCAGGGGGCGCCCTCGGAGGCGTCACTTCCGACGGGACGGTATCTCGACTGTTCGAGCTCGAGCGTCGGATTCCCTTCGTTGTGGCGGCAAGCCTCGCGATCGTAGTCGACGTCCACGAGGGGCACGCCGGGCTGGTCGATAAACGGCCGAATCGTCGCTTCGACGGGTTGGCCGGAGGCCGACTCCAGAGCCTCGAGCAGGTCCGACGTCTCGGCGATTCCGTAGGAGTGGTCGGCAATATAGTTCCGGACGCCCTCGCGGAAGTCTTCTTCGCCCATCCACGCCTCGAACATCCGCAGGATCGCCATGCCTTTGCGATAGGTGATCGAGTCGAAGGCATCGTAGACATCGCCTCCATCCTCGATGGGCTGGCGAATCGCCCGGGCGGCGCCGAGCGAGTCGTTGTCCATGACCCCCAGCGTGCGCCGCACCGCCTGGGCCTCGGGTTCGAGTTCGGGGGCAGTCTCGGCGAGCGTCTCGCCGCCCATCCACGTGGCAAACGCCTCGTTGAGCCAGAGGTCGTCCCACCAGGCGAGCGTCACCTCGTTGCCGAACCACATGTGAGCCGTCTCGTGAGCGATGACCGCCTGGGCGACGTATTCGTCGCGGGCCGAGGCGCCCTCGGGATCGAGCAACAAAATACTCTCGCGGAAGGTCACGAGTCCGACGTTCTCCATCGCCCCCGCCTTGAAGTTCGGAACGGCGACGAGATCGAGCTTCTGGAAGGGAAAGTCGCGATCGAAATACGCCATCTGCGATCGGACGATCTCGGGCGTCTTCGAGAGCGCATAATCGGCCAGCCCCCTTTTCCCCTCGGGGGTGAGCACCCGGAGGGAGACGTCGCCGAGAGCATCGTCGGAGGCTTCGACGACCTCGAGTGGCCCCACGGCGAAGGCCACCAGATACGTCGGGATCGGTTTGGTCTTGCGAAACTCGACCGTGCGCCACCCGTCCGAGGTCGAGACGTCGGCGCGAGGGGCATTCGAGAAAGCCTTCAACGACGTCGGGATCGTGAGACTTACGCGAAACGGCGTCTTGAATCGGGGTTCGTCGAAGCCGGGAAACGCCTCTCGGGCCTCGAGCGGCTCGAACTGCGTGAAGGCATACCAGTTGTCGTCGTCCTGGACGCGGTAGAGTCCTTCGGGCAGTTCGTCGAGGGGCGCCTTGTACTGGAAGTCCAGCGTCATCGATCCGGTCTCGAGTGGCTGATCGAAGGTGAGAATCAGCCCTCCGTGGTCGACCTGTTGCGCCTCGACTTTTAGCTCGCGTCCCGCCTGTTGGGCGACGGTGCGCTCGATATCGAGCGACTCCGCATGGAGACGGAGCCGACGCGTCGACGTGCGAACCTCGAGCTCGATGCGAGCTTCCCCCGAGAATTGTGGCTCGGCGGGATCGATGCGGAGATCGAGCTCGTACGACGTCGGCGTGGCCCGGTCGTCGAGCCGCTGGTGACCCGTCCAGTCGGTCTCGGACGACGACTCCTCGCTCGAAGCCTGCTTCTCGGCCGAATCGGTGGGGGGGTGGGCGCCGTTCGACTGGGGCTCGGGGCCGTGACGACAGGCCAGTGGTCCGGTGAAAAGGAGCGCACCGAGGGTCGAGACGAGAGCACGGCGGAGATACACGTCAAGCATGCATCGAAGCGAGGAGTCGGAAGACAACGGACACGGAGCGTACGCGGCGAGTCGTCGCGAGGCGAATCAGACCTCGTGGACGACCGGAATGACGACGGGCTGGCGTTCGATACGCTCTCGGAAAAACTGCCGAATCGAGCGTCGAACGGCGCCTTCGACCTCCGAGACGTCGCGCCGGGCCTCGTTCGAGAGGGCCTCGATGGCGTGCTGAATACTCTTGACCGCTTCATCGAGCAGATCGGGCTCGTCGTCGAGGAAGCCTCGCTGCACGAGTTCCGGCGGGGCTGTCAGCTCGCCCGTCGAGCGATCCACGACGGCATGTGCGACGACGAGCCCCGATTCGGCGAGCTTCGCCCGGTTGCGGAGCTCGATCTCCTCGAGATCCCAGACGTGCGCGCCATCGACGATGACGCGACCGGTTTCGACCTCCCCCACGACTCGCGTATCGTCGCGAGTGAATTGGAGGACATCGCCGTTTTCAATCAGCTCCTGTTCGGGAACGCCCACCTGTTCGCCGAGCTTCGCGTGCTCCTTGCGCATCCGATAGTGTCCGTGAACCGGGACGAGATACTCTGGATCCGTGAGGTTGGCCATCAGTTTGAGCTCTTCGGCACAGGCGTGGCCCGACCCGTGGATAGGGGCGTCGGCGGCCTCGACGACGTTGGCCCCCCGTCGGGTCAGATCGTCGATCATCGACTGAATGCCGCGCTTGTTGCCGGGAATAGCGCGCGCACTGATGACCACCGTGTCGGTATCTCGGAGTGTGACGTGATGATGGTCGCCGTGGCTCATGCGCGAGAGACTCGCCCGAGGTTCGGCTTGACTCCCGGTGCTCAAGATCAGAATGCGTTCGTCGGGGAGCTGGCCAAGCTCGTGCGGCTTGATCATGATGTCGGGGTCCGACAACTCGAGATGACCGCTCTCTCGGGCCAACTGGAAGTTGTCGCGAATACTTCGCCCGAGCAACAGAACCTTGCGGTTTTGTTCGGCGGCCAGCTCCACCATGCTGTGGAGCCGGTGCACGTTGCTCGAAAATTGAGCGACGATGACGCGACCGGGCGCGTCCTTCGCCACGGACTTGACGTTCTGATAGACCTCGTGCTCGCTGGTCGAGAAACCGTCGACCTGCGCGTTGGTGCTGTCGCCGAAGACCGCCACTGTTCCATCTCGGCCAAACTCGGCAAACGTCTGAAGATCCATCACCGGCTCGTACATGGCCGTCTGATCAAGTTTCCAGTCACCGGTGATGACAAATCGGCCGACGGGGGTCTCGAGCGAGATGGATCGCGCGTTGGGAACGGAGTGGTTGACGTGGACGAACTCCACCCAGAAGGGGCCGATCTCGAGAATCTCGGAGGTATCGATCGGGTAGAGATCGACCTCGTCGGCGAGGTCGTTTTGTGCGAGCTGATCTTCGATCATGGTCAGCGTCAAATCACCGCTGTAGACGGGGACGTCGACCTCGCGCAAAAAGTAAGGGAGTGCCCCGATATGGTCTTGATGGCCGTGCGTGATCAACACGCCGTCGAGGCGGTCGAGGTTGTCGGTCACATAGGACCAATCCGGCAGGACGTAGTCGACGCCGTAGGCATCTCCCTCCGGAAACGTGTAGCCGCAGTCGACCATCAACATCGAGCCATTACACTCGACGATGGCACAGTTCATGCCGACTTCGTCGAGCCCCCCCAGCGGAATGTAGCGAAAGTAATCGTCGTCGGGACGAGACTCGAGATTGTGCGAAGCATTATCGTGTGAACTCATACGTGACCTGTTGTGTTTGGAAAGTCATATCGTGTCGGGCGTTCCCGAGCACAGTACCGTTCAAAGTGCATAGAACGGTTCGCGCATACGATGCAAGACCGAGAGATGTCGGGACATCAGAAGGGATGGCGACCCGAGAGCACTTGAGCGCGCCGGGGAGGCCGACTCAAGGCGAGAACCGCCCGAGAGGTCACCTGCTTGCAACCATCAGGCGTTGGGGTCGTCCGGCGACGTATCCTTACACTCGTCCGAAGGATGGCGTGGCTTGGGGTCGTCGGGATTGAGCCAGAGCTGATCGTCGTCGGACGGGTCGGTACACTCGTCGTCGGTGGGAGCGCGGTCACACCAGAGACATTCGCCGGACTGTTCGAGTCGATCAACCGGGATGGTCTGGGGCTGGGATTCGATGTGGTTGCCGACCCAAGCTCGCGGCGTGAGCAGAAACACCATGGTGAAGGCGGTCGCCGCGAGAAAGAGGCGACAGGAATTGTCGAGCACCCTGTACATGGTGTGAGGCTCGAGGCGCGAGTTTCTGACCCGTGAAACCGAGCGACAAACAGTCGATGCGGGATCACTCCCATTAGTTGTATTGATCTTGCCGGATAAACGTACCTCTTTCAAGAAGAAATCTCGGTCGGGTGTCCTCGAGGGCCGGGGAAATTCCCGTGGCCCGTCGCTCGAGCAACGGGCCTCTCTGCCGAGAATCGTGCGGGTCGCGGAGATGCATTCTCTCGTGGCCTCGAACACGTCGGCCGCTCGAGCAGGCCTCCCGGCGGGTGTGACTCGGGTCCGTAGGATCTCGACGACGCATTATTGGAAGCGCCGAGGGCTACGCCGGCCGATCATCGAGTCGGTCGACCGCAAGCGTCGTGCGACGGTGCATCTCATGGTATCCGAGCGGCTCTCTCCCGACCAGACTGGGTCGAGTGCGACGAATTGTTTGCACCCTCGGGCGTTTCGGGATATGTCTGTGATACGAACCGATGCAGACCGGCGGCCGACGGTCGTCCGATCGGCAAACCCTGGCGGGGTGTGTGACATGCATCAAGACAGGTAAATCATGCTCGAAATATATCTCTCGTGTCTCATTTTCGGCGGGGTGTTCGTCCTCCTCTCGACGCTCTCCGGTGCCGGAGACATCGCGGGCGGCGATGTCGATGTCGGAGGCGATATCGACGCCGACGCAGACGCGGATGTCGGAGTCGATGCCGACGCGGATGTCGGCGCGGATGCCGACCTGGATGCCGAGGTCGGAGGGATCGATGCCGATGCCGGCGCGATGGAAATCGCCGACGTCAACTTCGACCTCGAAGCGGCCGGCCTCGACACCGAAGTCGACGCCGAGGCCGACGGAGCCGATCAGAGTTACGAACGCCCCGGTCGGGATGCATCGTTCAACCCCTTCTTGACCTTCAAATTCTATACGTTTTTCCTCGCCTTCTTCGGGCTGACGGGGTCCATCTTCGAGTGGCTCGAGGTCTGGAACACCACGACCGGCATACTGGCTCTTTCGATCGGCATGGGGAGCTTCGCCGGCCTGTCGATGGCCTACGTCATCCACACCCTCAAGGCCTCCGAGGAGTACGTCGGTACCAACGAACAATACATCGGCGCGAGCGCCGACGTGACCATCCCATTCGACCAGGACACGGGGGAAGTCCGGATTCAGCTCGAGGGCAGTATCGTCGACATGCGGGCCCGTGCCTTCGACGAAGACGAGCATTTCGACGAGGGAGAGACATGTTTCGTCATGGACGTCGAGGACGATGGAGTGGCCCACGTCATCAGCGCCGAAGAGGTCAAAAAGCAACTGACATGAGAGCACGAGGAAGACTCGGTCCGGCGAGCCGTCGGCTTGAGGCTCGCCCAAACGGTTGCGGTTGCGTCGATCACGCATTCGTCCGTCGAATGTCGGAATGAACGTTGACATGCAAGCGTCATGCTCCACCTGACCACTCGACCATTCAAGCTGTCGAGGCCTCGTTATGCCACCTGTAGAGGAGACTGATCCATGGGATATGTAGCTATCGTCACGATTGCGGTCGTCGCCGCGTTTATTCTTCTCGGCTCGATCATACGAGTGGCCAAGCCCAACGAGTTGCTGATCACCTCGGGGTTTCGTGGTCAAAACATCGCGCAGGGCGAGCTCTGCACGAAGTTTCCCATTGTCGAGGAACTGGATCGCCTCGATCTCACGACGATGTCCATCGACATCCACATCGATGGAGCGTACTCCAAGGGCGGGATTCCGCTCAACGTGCACGCCATCGCCAACGTCAAGATCACGAGCGACCCGCAGTTCCGCCAGAACGCCGTCGAACAACTCCTCGGCAACGACGTACGACGCGTCGCTCAGGAGGAGCTCGAGGGGCGTCTGCGGAGCGTCCTCGCCGAGATGACGCCCGAAGAAGTCAATTCCGATCGAGAAAAGTTCACCGATCAACTGACCGAAAGTATCGAGGGCGAGCTCCGAAAGACACTCGGCCTCCACATCGACACGCTCAAGATTCAGAATGTCGAGGACGAGCGTGACTACCTCGATTCGATCGGGCGCGAGCGTATCGCCCAGATCATCAAAGAAGCCGAGGTCGCCGAATCGAACGCTCGCAAGGCAGCCGAGGAGGCGGAAGCCGAGGCGCGAGGGCGCGGCGAAGTCGCTCGGCGCAACGCGCAGGCCGAAATCCAGAAGGCGCAGAACGAACTTCGCGAGCTCGAAGCCGAGCTCGATCAGAAGGCCGAATCCGAGGAGGAGCGTGCCAACGCTCGAGCGCTCGAGGCCAAAGCCGAGGCCGAGCAGGAACTCCAGCAGGTACGAACGGAGCTCGAGAAGATCCGTCTCCAGGCCGACGTGGTCATTCCCGCCGAGGCCGAAAAGGTGGCTCAGGAGCTCAAAGCTCAGGGGGAAGCCGCCGAAATCGCCGAGCAGGGGCGAGCGATGGGTCAGGTGCTGGCGATGATGGCCGATCTCTGGCACGAAGCCGGCGACGCTGCCCTCGATGTCTTCGTCATGCAGCGGCTCGAGAGCATTATGGAGAAGGTCTCCGAGGCCGCCCGCCAGGTCGAGGTCCGCGAAGCCGCGATCATCGACAGCGGCGGCGGCGACTCGATTCCCAACTACGTCAGCTCCTTTCCGAAGGTCGTCGGGAGTATCTTCCAGGAGATGGAGGAGACGGTGGGGCTCGACATCAGCGGCGCCTTGACCGGCGACAAGACCGACGGCTCGCTCGGCGACGGCGAGCTATTCGACCAGATGGCCGCTCAGCTCGAGGAGGCCAAAACCGAAGGCGAACTCGACGAGGAGGCCGCCGAGCGTCTGCTGGACCGACTTCGCACGTCGTCCGACGAAGTGTCGCCCGAGACGAGTGGGGGCCCCTCGACGAGCTGAACACGTCTCTCGATGACAAGCGATTGACCACCTCTTTTTCAGAGCAGCGGGAGCATCACTTATGTCTTGGACCATTATTATTATTGGCGTGGCCGTCGTCGCCATTGCCCTGACCATTCCGGGCATCTACACCAACGTCGAACCCAATGAAGTCGTCGTCAAAAGCGGCATGGGCGCTAAATCCGTCAAGCGCGGCGGTGTCTTCAACATCCCACTGATTCACCGACTCGACAGTCTCGACGTCCGCAACATGACCATCGAGGTACTCGTCGACAACGCCTACTCCAAGGGCGGTATCCCACTGCGCGTCGACGCCGTCGCCCAGGTCAAGATTGCCACTCGCTCGGATCAAATCCTCGACCGAGCCATCGAGCGATTTCTCAACAAGGGGCGCAACCAGGTCAAAAAGATCGCGAGAGAGACGCTCGAGGGGAACCTCCGCGGCGTCCTGGCGACGATGACGCCCGAAGAGGTCAACGAAGATCGCGAGATATTCAAAAAGCGCATCTCCAACGAAGCCAAGCCCGATCTCGAGCTGATGGGGTTGAACCTCAACTCCCTTCAGATCCAGAGTGTCACCGACGACCAGGGTTATCTGGACTCGATCGGACGCAAGCAGTCGGCCGAACTGATCAAGAACAGCCGCATCGCCGAGGCCGAAAACCGCGCCGAAGCCAGCGTCCGCGACGCCGAAAACCAGCTCCGCAAGGCTCAGGCCAAGATCGAATCCAAAAAGGAAATTGCCCGCGCCGAGGCCGAACGTCGCATCGCCGACGCTCGAAGTAAGGCCGAAGCGATGATCGCCGAGGAGCGCTCCAAGATCGGAGCGGCGGTCGCCAAGGCCGAAGCCAACCTCGACGTCCAGCAGGCTCGTCTCGAGCAGGTCAAGCGCCAGCTGGCCGCCGACGTTATCCAGCCGGCTCAGGCTGAAAAGGCCGAGCTCGAGTCCCAGGCCAAGGCCCAAGCGGCCAAGGTCATCGAGGACGGCAAAGCCGACGTCGAAGCGCTCCGCGACCTGCTGGAGACGTGGAACGAAGCCGGCGACGCCGCGCGTCCGCTCTTCCTGATCCAGAAGTTCGACGCCGTCATGGACGCCATGATGTCCACGATTCAGGAGATCGAGATCGACAAGGTGACGGTCATCGACTCCGAGATCGACGAGGTCGACAAGCAGGGAACGGCCCCGATGAAGGCCGCGAGCGGCGCCGAGCAGATCAAGGAGACGCTCGGTCTCGACCTCCCCAAGATGGTGCAGGGCCTGTCGGCCATGCAGGAGAGCGACGAGAAGCGATTCTCGCCGAGCGACGGCGCCGAGTAATCTCGGCTCGCGCTTCTCGCCTCCTCACTCCACCCCGGCGGTTTCGACCGTCGGGGTTTTGTATTGCGTGCAGAGTCTGTTTCGGATCTTCTCGATACCCATCCCCAGCCACAGACCCATTCATTTTAGGCGAGGGATGTGAAGCTTGATAAATCTCTCGGGGGAGGCATCCCGTCCAGCCCGAGTCGTAAAACTGTTACTTGAGAGATGAGGGATCGTCTGGGTGAGGAGGTTCGTCCAGCCCGGCGGCCGTGGTCGTGAGACTGTTATCCGAGAGATGAGGGATCGTCTGGGTGAGAAAGCCCGTCCAGCCCGGCG
>JAQCND010000138.1 GCA_028274765.1 Bradymonadaceae bacterium | reverse complement strand
GTGGGGGGCTCGTTGTGAGAACTCCTCGACGTCTCGAAGACGAGGTTCGGGCTCAATAGAACGCGATCCATGGAGCCCGAGGGGATGGGAGCGTTGAGAGCGGAATGCGAGTACCGAGACTGCTCGAATAGCTTCGAATAATCGAGCGTTTCAGTTTCGGGCTCGGGCTTGTCTGCAGACTCCTTGCGCGGAATGGTTTCAACCGAAGCACATCCCGAAAACACTCCGGATAGTGCACCGATTAGTACACACATCAAACACGTCGATATCCACCGATACAAACTCCTCGCGGACATGACAGAATCTCTTGATTTGAAGTCACTATGACAGCACAATCGTCCATTGGTTCGAGCGAATACTGCGCTCTCTTCCTCCTTCATCCAGCCTTTCGACCGTGTTGAGTAGACACCCTTTCGAGCATCTGCTCATCCCCAGAGACGAGATACGTCCCGGCTCGAACCAAACCCGTGTCGTCGACGATTTGAAGATGTCTACGACAATCAAAATCGAATCCATCGAGGTCCGTACCGGTGAGGTCAACCGCCGGGGATCGCTTATGTCAGAGCGACGTCGATCCATCGACGACATCGCCACGAAGCGATCACCCCCTTTGGGAGGGTGTTTGTTGATGCCTTCACAGTTTAGCACGTTCGATATCGTGACAAAAGTTCTTTGAACGCGGGAACGCGGAGGCGAGGGCAATCGTATTCGAGTCATGTCTCCCCAGATGTAAGCCGGCTGAGAGCCGGCGCTCCAGAAGGCGGCCAAGCCTCACGCCTCATGACGCCCCTTTGGAGCGCCTGCCCCCTTGCTGACCGATCGCCGAGCTACTCTTTTTTGCTAGGAGCGAGGCGATAAGATGTACTCCGAAGAGAGAAAGAGCGTCTCATCTTGTCGTCCATACGTTTCATGCAATCGCTCTGGCAATATCTTTCTCAAACCTTGTTGAACACCGGCGTGTCGTTTATCCATACGTTCGTTATCCTCGCGTGCGCTCGGATGAATACATGGGATCGTGGTGAGCTCGAGAATTCGTATTCCTCCCTCTCGCCGACGTACTATCCTCGCTGAGATACTCAACCATGGAATCGACCGCTGAGACGACTGCCTGGGGGCCGGAACAGCCGGCGTCGCCGCCCTGTACGATCACGCCGGAGTCGGAGAAGGGGCCGGGATGTATCTCGACCGAGTCGGGGGACCTCTATTTTGTCAACGCCGGGGGGACGCCGCGCGGAATTGGCGAGACCATCGGGCGCCGTCTGGCGGACCCGATCCGTCGGGGGCCGATCCCGTTTTTTACGACGTTTCTGTCGCACATTCTCCGCAAGTCCGCGATCCGGCGCGCCTCGAACGTCGCTCAGTGGGCCTCGCACCAGTGGGCGACCAAGCAGCTGATCGCTCAGTTGCCCGACTACTTCGAGACCGAGATGTCGGCGATGGCCGAAGCCCTCGACATGCGCGAGGCGTCGGTCGCCCGCGCCCTCACCCTGCCCGAGACGTACCTCTGGATGATCGGGTCGTACCACCGATTCCGGGGGACGGCTCGAGCACCGGGGCTGGGTCATCCGCCCATCGGCGGGTGTACGAGTGCCGTAGTGAGGCCACCGGCGTCGTCGGCGGGGCTTTTGCACGGTCGCAACCTCGACTATCACGGTATCGGCTACTGGGAGCCGACGGCGACAGCCACTTTTTATCATCCGGACGATGCACTCGATTACGTCTCCGTCGGCGCTGCCGGTCTCCTCGGGGGAGGCATCACCGGAATGAACGCCGCCGGTATCACGCTGGCCGTCCACCAGCACGTCGTCGATCGATTCAATCTGAAGGGCGACCCCGTGGGCGTGGCCGGCGACCAAGTGATGCGTCGGGCTCGCACCCTCGACGAGGCGATCGCGATTCTGCGCGACCACGAGCCGGTCGCCGGATGGAGTTACGTGCTCACCGAGGGCGATACGGGCGAAGTTGCCGTCTACGAGACGGCCCCCGACCACGAGCCGTTCGTCTGCCGTCTCCCCGATGATGAGACTCATCTCGGATACGCCAACGTCTACTGGGGATCGAACTTCGAAGACGCCGAGATTGACTATTACCCCGAGTATCGGCGCGATGCCCATGCCCGTCAGTCGCGGGTGCTCGACAAGACGAGTCGCTTCGATGAAGACGATCCGGCCGATCCGGAGTCCATCGCCTCGATTCTGGCCGATTTCAAGGACCCCGCCAGCAGCAAGATCCGCCTGATCGGACGCTCGATCGCGGCGGTGCACACGGTCACGAGCGTCGTCTTCGAACCCGCTGAGCGCCGGGTCTGGGTGGGCACCGGTACCTCGCCGGCGAGCCGCAGCTGGTTCGTGCCGCTGTCGATGGAGAGTTCAGCGCGCCCCGGATGGGGAGGCCCGGATCTGGAGGCCTCGCCCTTCCATCCGAGTCCGGACTGGATGCGGAGCGAGCACGGCCAGGCCTTCGACCTCTATCGCAAGGCCTGTGTCCGGTTTCGCGAGGGGGAGAGCGACAAGCACCTCATGATTTTCGTCGAACACGCGCTCGCCCTCTACGGCGAGGAGCCGAGTCTCCACATGTTGGCAGGATTGTTGGCGCTTCGACTCGACCGTCCGCGCCGCGCCGAAGGTGCATTTCGCCGCGCCCTCGAACGGGCGACCGATCTGGCGCGCCGGGCCGAGATCGAGCTCTAGATCGGATGGTCGCTCGACCTCCAGGACAAACGGTCGTCCGCTCAGCAGAAGTATCGCGAAGTCCGACGCGCCCCGAGCGCCGATCCGGTCGTGAGACGTCGGGCTCGGCGGGCGATCTGGATTCCGTTTTCGTCGTCACGTGCCGAAAACTTGCCCCTGGATCTCATCCACGTGGGTGTTCCCTGAACGGGAGATACGTCGCGAATGGTGAAGCGGAGGCTCGAGCGATTGAACGAGGAGCGCCCTCCGGCGGTCGACGCCCCGACTGGGCTCCGCGTTGTTCGTTGTTTGGATGGATGAAGTCGTCGGGCAAACTCGTTTGTGTCATCGAAGTCCCTATTTCCACGTCCCTCGATATCTCGATACACGCCATGACATTTCAACGTCTCGCCCGCCGTGCCACTCGTCTCATCCTCGTCGCGTCTCTCGTCGCCTTCGGCATCGGTAGCGTGTCGTCGCCGGTCTCAGCCGATGAGGACGATCAGACGGGGACGATCGTCGCCAACATCACGGCATTGCAGAATCGCAAGGGGTCGGTTAAATGTGCGCTCCACACCGCCGACAACTGGCTCGAATCCTCCAAGGCTGTCCAGAAGACGAGCGTCCCACTGAGCGATGACAAAGAAGGGGCGACATGCCGTTTCGAAGATCTCGGGCCCGGTACGTACGCCGTCGGCGTCTTCCACGACGAAAACGACAACGGCGAGCCCGACCCCAACATGTTCGGCATCCCGACCGAGGCCCTCGGGGTTTCGAACAACAACCTCCCCGCCATGAGTGCCCCCAAATTCAAGGACGCTAAGTTCCAGCTCGATGGGGGCACGAAAACGCTCACCATCAAGCTGGAGTACTGATTGGCTGAATCACTGCCCGTCATCACCGAGCCCGCATCGACCGAGCGTCAGTGGACCCGAACAGCATGGGGTAAGGCGAGCGGCGCGGCTCGTCCCGACACTGATCAAGGTGTTACGCCCTACGTGACGGTGTCCGTTACGGTCAGTTCGTTTTCTGGCGTAATGCAACAAGTTCAATATGTTACGGTACATTACGTCTGGCCGTATTTCGGTGCCCGACGAGTTGGGAATACACCACTCCACGCCTTTCCCACCGGCGCGCCTGTGCGCGCCACCCGCCGCAAACCGGCCAGTCGTTCGAGGAGACTTCTCACCGTATCGAGCGATGAGATCGGGGCGGCTCGCTCCTTCCAGACACCTGACAGCTCGCCGCACACCCCCTCATCGATGATCGTCGGCAGTAGAGAGGGATTCGTTGCGTGGGAGCCGGGAAACCGCCGCGGATCTCCTCCGATTGCGTGGTATATTCAGTGGGCGTCACTGGCGTTCGTTTGGGTTTGCTGCCGCTCCTTCGAGGCCAGGATGCGATGGACAATCACGCCTTGACGACTTCGGGCTCGCGCCCGGATCTAAATGCTGCCCCCCTCGGGAATTCGGGATATGATCACTTCATCGGAGGGAACATGCCAGGGCGAAAACGCATGAAAGA
>JAQCND010000023.1 GCA_028274765.1 Bradymonadaceae bacterium | reverse complement strand
AAGGCCTGGACCGCATTCAGCCGGCTTACGTGGCCTACGCGATGGGCATCCCCCACGAAAAGGCCTCCGAGTATCTCGAGCGGGCGGCTCAATCCGGCGTGCTCGAGATGGAGGTCACCGAAGATGGTTCTCTCGAGTACTTCGTACCGGGGGTCGATCCGTCGGCGGATCGGCCGAACCCGATATGGAAGTCCGATGTCGATCAGCAACTCACACACGACTCGGATGCTCGAGTGGAGACGGAGCATGGCGGACGCGAGGGGACGTCGACCGACGAGGCGAGCGAGCATCGTCTCTCCGAGCCTGCCTCTCGGCCCCAGTCGCACGAGGGGGCTCGGACGGAAGCTGCCTCCGAACCCGCTTCTCCGACGGCATCGGCCTCGTCAGAGCCCCCGGCGCAGAAGGGCATGGACGGCAGCGTAGGAGGCGGTCCGGAGGGGCCTGCGCGCTCCGATGACCCCGACGCCGTTCCGCCTGCCATCCGGGAGCACATCGAGGCCAACGAATCGCATGCCGACGGTTCGGTCAGCAGCTCGGCCCGACACGGACTCCCCGTCGTCGATCGCGAAGCCTCCGTCCAGTCCGACGACCAGCCCGAGGTCGTATCGGCGCTCGAACAGTCCGACCACGACCTCCCCATTCAAATCGAATCGACCGAAGAGACCTTCAGCGACCCCTCGCAGACCATTTTCATGCGCCAGCTTCGGGTCGAAGGAGTCGAATCGGAGGCGGCTCTGCGCCAGCATATCCATCGACTCTTTGACTCGCTCGGCTATCAGATGGTCGATGCCGAGGGAGAGCGCATGCGATTCGAGCGCGGGAGCGTGACGTTCATCCTGGCGCTCGTCCCTCTCTTTGTGCTGGTCCTTCCGCTCTTCGTCTATCTCTTTCTCTACTGCATGGGGCGCTCGACCATCCATCAGGAGCCTCTCGAGCTCGACGTTCAGCTTCGAAAGAGCGGCGAGCGCGACGACGTCTACGATATCGATCTGACGTTCATCGGATTGCACGGCGTCGTCCTCGGAGCAGCCGACCAGCAGGTACTCGACAAAGAAGTCGATACACTTCGCGACGAACTCCAGTGGGCACTGACGACGGGCTGAGCGAACGAAGTGGCCCCCCGAACTCGCTGTTCGAGAACCTCGGCCGGTCGCCCTCCATCTCTCGAGATCCGTGAGTCCGCTCACCAAGAGGGAGCGCACGTCCACGGAGCGGTCTCTCGGCTCCAAGGTGGAGGCCTGCCAATCACTGCGGCCCCAATTGATGTGATGCGATACTGATTTTGAATTGCAACGAGACCAGAGGAGTGACGCATGTCGTACGAGATTACTCGGCAAGACATGATCGAGCCCATTCAGCGCATGTTCGAGCGCGAGCATGGGGACGACTACGGCCTCTTCGAGGTGGTAGAGGGAGAAAGGGGAGACGAACGACTCGTCGATCTCGTCTACATCCACGGCGATTCCGAACATCTGCACGTCGTTCGACTCGGAGGCAGCTACGACAACTGTGTCTTCGACGTCCAGGATGGCGGCCTCCACGTCCTGCGAGACGTCAAAGCCAATTACCGATGGATCGCCCTTCCGCTCTACGAATTCCGCGAGGGCGAGGAGGAGCACAACAGCGTCATGCAACAGGAATGCAAAAATCGAGGCATCGGCGTCATCAGCGCTCAGAAAAAAGGGCGGGGCGTATCGGCCAAGATCCTCATCGAACCCGATTCCGACGAAGGTGAATTCCTCGATCAATATCCCTCGGCTCGCGACGAATGGAGGAGCTACACTCAGGAGGAGACGGCGCCCGAAGGCTACAAGGTCGTCGAATACTACGAACGCTGAGGTCGGAGTTTGAGACGTGCTTTCCTCGACGAACTCGCAGGCGCAGTTCTTTCGGGAATTGCGCTCTCTCCTCCGTGCTCCCTATCCTCTGGTCGTCATCCGCACGCATGAGGAAAACCGAGCCGCCGCGCTGATCGAGCGCCTGGCTCGGGGGGACGATCGCCCCGTCCAGCAGTGGAGTCCCATCGAGGGGTTTGGCGACCGATCTCGCAACATCTCCGCCGCTCTCGATGCCGTCGCGTCCGACGACCAGAATACCATCTACGTCTTCCGCGGCGGACACCGCCTTTTCGAAGACGGCGACCGCCGGCGACGCCTCCGAGAGATAGCGGCGACGACCGAAGTCGACGGCCCCTCACTCGTCTTGGTCTCGTCGATCCCGATCGAGGCCCCCGAGCTCGACAAGGAGCTCTCGACACTCTCGATGCCGCTGCCCAGCCGAGAGGTGCTGGGACGCGAATACCGAGAGATCTTTCCACCGGACGAGATGCCCGAACTCGACGGAGAGCGTCTCGTCGCCGGCGCGCTCGGCCTGACGGCGCGCGAGGCGAGACGCGCCTTCCACCGCGTGCGTCAGCAGTACCGCGAGGCCCGAGAACGCAACGCGATCTTCGACGCCGAACAGGCTATCCTCGCCGAAAAGAAGCGCATGATCGGCGAGGACGACCTCCTGGAATATCACGCACTCGACCGGAGCCTCGACGACATCGGGGGGCTCGATCTTCTCAAAGAGTGGCTCGACAAACGCCAAGACGCCTTCAGCGAGGAGGCTCGCAATTTCGGGCTTCCCCTGCCGAAGGGGCTGCTGCTGATCGGGGTCCAGGGATGTGGCAAGAGCCTCACCGCCAAGGCGATCGGCCGCCACTGGGGATTGCCCCTCCTTCGGCTCGACCTCGGGGTTGTCTTCGACGGTCGTCGCTCGCCCGAAGAGGCCCTCCAGAATGCCATTCAAACCTCGGAAGCCATCGCACCCTGCGTCCTCTGGCTCGACGAAATCGAGAAAGGTTTTGCCGGAGATCGTGCCGGACGCTCGGCGCGCGTGCTCGGCTCCCTTCTGACCTGGCAGCAGGAAAAATCGGAGCCTGTCTTCTTAGTGGCGACGGCCAACCAGGTTCAGCAGCTCCCCCCGGAGCTGTTGCGAAAAGGACGATTCGATGAAATCTTCTTTATCGATCTCCCGGAACGCCACGAGCGCGAGGACATTCTGCGCATTCATCTCAACCGCCGGGGACGCATGTTTCCGGACGATACCCTCGACGAACTGGCGGTCAAAGCCGAGTATTTTTCGGGTGCCGAGCTCGAGCAGGTCGTGGTCAGCGGCATGTACACCGCATTTGCCGACGATCGCGACTTGACCCCTGAAGATCTACTGTATGCAATCCAGGAGATCGTCCCCCTGTATCGAACGTACGAAGAGGACATCAAGGCACTCCGCGAGTGGGCCCATGGTCGAGCTCGGCCTGCGTCCCAAGAGCGGGAGTTACTGGACTTTTTCGACTGAGATCGATGGCATCGTATGGCTCGCCTCGAACCTACACGCACCTCGTCGGGATACTGGATCGCCCTCGCCTCGCTCCTTCTATCGATGGGAGGATTGGCGACCGGGCTGTGGCTGGGTTCCTCCGAAGATTCGCACGACGAGCAGTACGATCGTCCCCAGCCCTACGTGATGGAGGAGGCGATCGATGCCGACCGACCGACTTCCACTCCCCCGACATCGGAGCGAGCCGACGAGCCGGAGACGTCCGAGCGATCTCGTGACCGCCCGTCCCGGTCTCTTCGCCTCCCCGGCC
>JAQCND010000019.1 GCA_028274765.1 Bradymonadaceae bacterium | reverse complement strand
CCGCGGCCGTCGACACACAACTTCGCCGCGAGCTTCCCGAACCCCAGACGCTTCATCGCCTCCTCGGATATGTCCCCGACCGCGATGCCTTTCGCTTTGGAGCACACCAACCCCTGGAGACCGATCTCGTGGTGGTCGACGAAGTCTCGATGGTCGACGTCTACATGATGGCTCGACTGCTGGAGGCCGTATCCGACGATGCGCGGCTCGTGCTGATCGGGGATGCCGATCAGCTCCCCTCGGTCCAAAACGGCGCCGTCTTTCGCGATCTGGTCGAGCTGCTCGAGCGCGAGTCGACGTCGTCACGACCCGAGTCGCCGCCTCCCGTTGCCTCCGAGGCGCTTGCGGCCGACGGCGGACATCCAGCGTCGGTTCGAGGCTCGAGTTCGGCGCGAGCGGTGCGTTTGACCACGAACTATCGCGTTCGCACTGCTTCGCATGCCGGGAGCGCGACCATTCTCGAGACGGCCCGGGCCATCAACCGCGGAGAGGCCGACGCCCTCCTCGGCGACGAAAGTCCGATGCACCGACGAGAACGGGCCGACGCATTGACCTTCGAGGGGGTCGAATACCTTCCCTCCGCCTCGGAGCTCGGAGGCGTGCTGTCGAAATGGTACGACACCTGGTTTCGGGGCGGCGACGTCGCCTCGCCGGCCGAGCCTTTCACGTTCGAGGAGGACTCCTTGACCGACGCGTCCCGTCGGCGCCTCGAGAGATGGTTCGAGCGCGACGCTCGGGCCCAGTTGCTCGGTCTCACCCGGGTCTTTGACACCGGCACGCGCCGCATCAATCGGCTCTTCCATCGGCGCTATGCCGCCGAGTTCGACCGGCGTCGGCGTGACCAATCGTTCATGCCGGGCGAACCCGTGATCGTCCTCGACAACGACTACGAACTCGGCCTTTTCAATGGCGATCGCGGGATTGTCGTCTGCATCGATCGGCGCGACGAATCCCGATTGGCGGTCGCCTTCCGCGGACGAAACGATTATCGCTGCGTCGATCTCCATCGCCTCCGGGATCACATCCAGTGGTCATACGCGCTGACCGTCCACAAGGCCCAGGGCTCGGAGTTCGAACACGTCGGCCTCATACTCCCCCGCGAGGACCACTCCATTCTCAGCCGCGAGATCCTCTACACGGGGCTGACGCGTGCCCGCCAGTCGGTGGCCCTCGCGGGCTCCGAAACTCGGCTTCGAGAGGGGATCGAGCGCGGGCTCGAGCGTCACACGGGCCTGGAGGCATCTCGCCTCGCCGTCGACGATGATCCGTGACCGGAATCCTCTGATCCGCGAACGGCCCGGTCCGACGTGACACGATGCCCCCCCTCGTACGATGGACACGGTTCGTGGGCTCGCGATCAAGGCGTGAGATATCGAAGTTCACTTCAGAGGAAATTGAATATTTGACGCACGCTCGCGTTCCAACAACTGTAGACGACGGCGCCGATTATTAGTCTCTCATCCCGTTGACATACGTCCGCAATGCCCGATTCTCTCGATACCGAAACCTCCCGAACGTTCACCCCTCGTGCATGGATGTTCGCCCTCTCTGTGTCGCTTCTCGGCATCGCTGGATGTGAAGAAGCAGT
>JAQCND010000012.1 GCA_028274765.1 Bradymonadaceae bacterium | reverse complement strand
GTCGACGTGCCAGCAAGGATGCTGGCGCTCCGAACCCATCTCAAGTCGATTCGGGAGGCTTGGCTCCGGAGCGCCCCTGTACTTCCTCCGGAAGTGGGCTTCCAGCCGGCTCGTATCCGCGATCGTTCCATCCTTATGCGATCGCCCTGCGAAGCGGCAGCGACGAGTTGCATTCGGGGTTGGAGAGAGCGAGGACGATCGTCGTCAGTCAGCACCACGACGCCGACCCCATTCGATGGGATTCCTCAACCTTCGTCGGGAAGCTCACATCGTTCGGTGAGGTTCTCGAGAGGTGTACAGACATTGTCCTCTCCTCCCTGTGGGTCGGAACGACCGGGAAAACAGCTCAATCCCTCGTCGCACTTGAAAGGGCGACACGACTCCCCTTCGATCAGGGGTTGCTGACAGGTGCCACTCCTCTCGCCGTCTTCTATGATGCAGACGAGACTGGGGCGACACGAGCCGATCCCCGAACATGATTCGCCCCGACTGGGGAGGGGCTGACAGGTCGTCGTGTCGCGGTCACAGGTCAGACCGGCTCGACACCGCCGTGTTTGACTACAAGAGTCTCCCCGTTCCACGAACTCGACGGCACGGCAGCGACGAGAGCCCTCCTCTCGGGTACAGAGCAATCCGTCTCCGCATTGACTTCTCGTACAGCGCTCGCCCTCGCTTCGCTGCTGAGCTTGTCGGCAGGTGCCGCTTTCACAGCTCAGATCGCTGTTGGGCTCGCATCGCAGGCGTTTGTCGGCGCACGTTTCCCCCTCGCCGACGAACTCGATGGGACGACAACGCCCACTGCACGCCTCCTCGGTGGCACTCGTGTCACAGACGAGATCATCGGCGCATTCTCGTCCCAGCCCGGCCTCGTAACAGACATCTCCCGACTCGAGCTTTCCGTCGAGCACCTCTCCGCATGGCGTGGGGAGTTCAGGGCGTACGGAGCCAAGCCCCTCGAGTCCGCCCGAGGTGGGAGCCGATGAGCCGTTCCAGTCACACTGTGTCTCCTCGAACGCCGTCTGGAGCGCCTGCAGACACTGCTCAGCCTTCGCCGGGTTGTAGGCGAGCCGTCCGCGCTCGACGCGCTCCGGGACGTCCTGGCGCCGCCAGAGCTGATCTCGGGGCTCGTCGTCGAGGCAGGCGGCCCGTGTTTCGAATCGACGTGCCGGGTATGGGAGGTTCGATTCCTCCCGGCAATCGAACGCCTCCATGCAGCTCAACTGCTGGAGGTACTCTTCGCGTCGCTCCAGAAACGCTTCGACGTCGGAATTGGCGGTATTGCCCTCCGAATTGAGCTGCCAGGGTTCGCCATCGCGCGGAGCAGCGTTTTCACCGCACGCCGCTGAGGCGAGGAGCCCGAGCATCATACAGGATACCGTCGAGATGCGGACGGAGGCATCGAACAAGGAGGTCACGGACATGATGCAGATGGATGCAGGAGTGGAGGCAGATCGGTTCGACGAGCCATCATTGGCGAAAAAGCCCCGTACATCAAACCGGAGATGTGATTATTACATCTCGGGCCAGAGGTGTGTAGCCTCGGCATGCTGGACATCGACGACCGTCCACCGCCTCGAGTCGTCGGGCTCGAGGGTTAAAAGAACGGCTTTCGAGCGGCGCGAGGCGTTCTGGTCGGTGACGAGCGCCCGGAATCGACCGTCTCGGTGACGATAGAGTCGAGCGACGACGGGACGATCGAAGGTCTCGAGGCGCTCGGGGGCGTCTTCGGCCTCGCGATGGGTTTCGAGCCACTGACGAGCCGCCCCCATCGGATCGTCGCCAAATGGCGGGACGTCGGTCGATTCTGAATCGCGGGAGGTCCTCGTATCATCCCCCTTGGTCGAAGGAGAGGCCTCGGGCGTCGAGGCGCAGGCTGTTCCCCCCAGCAAGAGGAGTCCCACGATGAGCGCTGAATGGCGAGAGAGTGTCGTCATGGTGTCGGGGAAGGGGAGCGACGAGAGGGAGCTCGGATGTGTCCGAGCATCAATCGATCGCTCGGAATCTGGAGCGAAGCAGGCAATCGATGAAGCACGGGCACGACCCGTTCGAGGGTCAGCGAGCCGGTCGAGGCGAAGACGACGCGTGAGACGTCGAGACGGCGACCCCGAGATTCGAGTAGCGTGCGCACTCCTTTCGAAAATCCATCGAGTGTCGACAGACAGAGGCTCATGCGTCCATCGTTCCGTTCGGACTCGCAAGCCTCGTCGCCCGAGACCAGCTCCTCTCCGATCGAGATGCGAAACTGATAGGAGGGAGCAATACGATAGAGACCGACGACCAGCGAGGAGGCGGGCGATCCGCTGGTCTTCTCGAACGAGACCGGGGCGAGATACGACTCGCTCATCAACCGCCCCTCGTCGGGCTCGTACATGACGAGGTGGATGCGAAAGTAGCCGAATCCGGCCGACGCGAGCAGCAGGCGGGTGATGTGTCGCCACGAGACGTCGCGAGTGGCGATGAGATCGAGGGCTGCTCCGGCTTCATCGGAGTTCGACAGCCCGCGGACCCAGCGCTTGAGGTGTCGTTTGAACCCCTTGGGGGCCGACAGGCCTCCGCCCCCCTCGAGCGACAGACGACCGAAGGGAGTGACGAGTCGTTCCGACGTCGCCACCACCGGGAGGGCGGGGACGGTTCGACGTTCGGCCCAGGGTTGAGCCCCCGACTGCTCGCGTGAGGTCTCGGGGAGCTGGCGCTGACCGAATCGACGCAACAGAGCCTCCGCGTAGGTCGCCACCGGACTCCACCGGATCTGCCAGCCGGTCTCGTCGGTGCGCTCGAGCTCGAGGGGGTATCGCAGGCGATGGCTCCGCCAGTCGAAGGCAGCCTCGACCAGATAGGACGAGCTGTCGGGGAGGCGCTCGGCGACGAGGATCGATGCGAACTCGGCCCCGCTCTGTCGAAGGAGCGCGAGCCCCTTCGGCGTCCCCCCGGAGGCCGCCCCCCCCGGGCGGATCGCCACCGACACCGAGGGGGCGGCGGTGGCCGAAATCATCCCAACCGCGACTGTACACGCCAGGAGTCCCCAGGTGG
>JAQCND010000011.1 GCA_028274765.1 Bradymonadaceae bacterium | reverse complement strand
CACGATGGCCACCTGAATTTCGTCCGGATCCGGCTGAGCGATCTTTTTCAGCCCCGTGACGTTCCCTTTAAACGTTGCGGTCGGCGGGCCGGGGGGCGGTTGTCCATTCGAGGTCGGGGGATTGAGAAAGATCGTGATGTTCTCGGAGTCGACGCGTTGGATTGTCGTGCTCGAGTACTTCGGGGCAACGGCCGTGATGGTCTGTTCGCCGTAGACCTCCGGACCCGAGAGCGTCACCAGTCCGTTGCGGTCGGTCTTGCCCTTGTAGGTGGTATCGGGGTTGGTCGAGAGCATCACGAACGCCCGCGGCACCGGCTGCCCGCCCTTGGAGTAGACCGAGACGTTGACGGCTCCCTGAATGGAACTGCCCCACGTTCCGCCGTTGCGAGCGCCCGGATTGAAGTAAGTGTACTGCTGAGAAGCGGTGACCTGTGTGCTGCCATTGGAGACGGTCACGTCCACGGCCTGAGGCTGTTGAGCCGGGGTGCGGGTCGCCAGCGTGTTCGGGTCGAGCACCTCGACCGATTTGGCCTGCTCACTGCCGAAGGTCACGTCTATCTGATCGGCCTGAAAGCCCTGGCCTCGAATGACGACGTACGTATCGCCCGCCATCGAGCCTCGAATCGGCGAGAGCCCAAAGACGTCGAGCGCCTCCGTGTAGGTAAAGCCATCCTGGAGGGTGGCCGACACCTCGCCGCGCTCGACCGTGACGTCCACCGTGCCCGCGGCGTGATGGGGCGCCGTCGCGTTGATCGTGGTGTCGTCGACGACCGAAAACGAGGCCGAGACGTCGCCGAACCGGACGCGTCCCTTCGATTCGACGGATTCGAATCCCTGACCTTTGATGGTGACCTGCGCGTTGCCCCGCGTTTTTCCTTCGCTCGGAGTGACCTTGTCGACCCAGAGATCCTCGACGTACTGGATGGCGTCGTTCAGTGTGGCCGATGTGCCGGTTCCCGTCGCCGCCGAGACGTCGACCAGCCCCGGCGCATGCGAGGGCGCCTCGATGGTCGCATGGCCCGGTCCTCGATCGAGGATCTGAGCCTTGTTGCCGCCTACCCGAATGGTGAGTCCGGCGGCATCGAGGTTCGTACCGCGGAGGTCGACCTCCACGTTGCCGCTCCGACGCACGACGTCCGGGTCGACATTCACCAACTGGAGCCCCGCATCCGAACGCTGGTAGTAGAAGGCGTCCTCGAGTAGCGTGGCGTCCCCCTGAGGCGTCGAGATGCTGACATCGACCAGCCCCGTCGCATTCCGAGGAGGCGTGCGCACCGTCGCCTTCTGGCCGTTCGACTCGACTGAAACTACATTGGCTGTCGCACTCCCGAACTCGACGGTCATCTTCGAGCTAAAGCCCCGACCGTGGAGAGTTACTTGCGTGCCCCCTCCGAGCGAACCGGTCGCGGGCCGGACGCGGTCGAGCTCGAGCGATTCGACGTAGGAGATGGCGTCTTCGGCGACGACCGTCGCATCTCGGTTGGTCAATCGCAGATCGGCCGAACCGACGTCGCCACCGGGTGCAACCACCCGGAGCGTCTGGCTGTCGACTAGTGTGTGGCGGCGCGCAGTGCGACCGTCGAAGCTCGCTCGCGTGTGGTCGTCGAAGCCCGTCCCTTCGATCGTGACGGTCGTCCCGCCGTCGATCGGGAGGCGGTCCGGACTCGCCGACCTGAACTCGAGCGTCGTCTGATACTCGAATCCATCCTGGATGACGTCGTCGCCGGTATTCGGATCGAGAGCCTTGACTGGAACGGTTCCCGGACTTGCGCCCTCGGGCGTCTGTCCCACCAACTGATCGTTGACGAGGTCGGCTTCAGCCTTGCGGCTTCCGAAATAAACAGTGGTCTCTTGGGTCAGTCCCGTTCCCCCGAGCACGAATTGAGTGCCACCTTCGACGGGACCGCGCGACGGCGTGACCGAAGTGAGTTCGAGCTGGATCTCCTCGGCGTCGGGGGGCGTATCCGACGTATCGGCGCTCGAACCGGTGTCTTCGGGCGTGTTGCCGGTATCTTCGCCGCCGGAACGGGTATCCCGGGTTGGTCCCGTGTCAGGATCGGGATCGGGAGTGGGACCCGAGTCGGGAGTCGGAGCTGTCTCCGGCCCGGACGTGTTGCGAGTATCTCGACTCGTCGAGCTCGTATCGGACGCCGACGCGGTATCGTTCGAAGTGACTCCGGCATCCGTCTCGCCGGAGGAGTTGCGTCCCTCCGTCGTATCGTCGCCGCAGGCGGACAATCCGCCACAAAAAAGAAGGGTGCTCGCAAGGGCGACGAGTTCCCGTCGCATGATATTCCTGTTCGATATCTGCATATCAACCCGGACATCGAGCAAAATGGAGTGTTCAGTATCCAGCGACACGTTCGCGAATTGTAATCAACCGTGTACAGATATTCAAACGACCAGTGGAGCGAAAGTGCCATTACGACCCGTGGAAGACTCGTCACGGCGTCGCGTCTCCTGGAGCATCAACGGCCTCGGTGGCACGTCGCCAAATAACTTCTTTTCGGAAGGAGTGAGGCGATCCGTTCACTTGGATCTGGCCCCACGGCAGATGATGACACTCGTGGAGCGGTGGAACGACGGTCAGACACGTCGACGATTCACGCGTCCCCGTGTTCTGTTCCAATCACTGGGACTACCGATCTCCGCGAGACGCGTCGAGCGAAGTCCCATCTCGTCCGACTCGTCTCGCCCATGACGGGGCACACTTTCCATTTTTGAACAATCACCCGAGGCGTTCCCGCTCCCGATCGTGTTTGATACGTCCGTGTCTCGCCCCGACATTCGACATAAAAGAAGGGTTCAAGACCCTCGACGGCACACCTCCGCCGCCCCATCCGCAGATGGATACTGCTGATGGGGAAGGGCGGCGTGGAATGAGAAGAGGGGGCGTCGAGAGGATCGGGCGTGCTCGACGAGGCGTCTGGGTCGATACTGCATTCAGGCGATTTTATGCATCTCTTCGAGCTCCCGCGTCATGTTCTTCTGGTGGGCCTCGATGGTGCCGCCCCCGATCTCGAGCAGCTTCGCATCGCGCCAGAGGCGCTCGACGTCGTACTCGCCGACGTATCCGTAGCCGCCCAGCACCTGGATGGCGCGGTCGGCTACTTCTTTGCCCATCGTCGAGCAGTAGAGTTTGGTACCGTCGGCTTCGAGCCGGTAGCCAAACTCGTCGAGCTCGATCTGACGGGCGATGTTGTAGACATAACTCCGACCCGCCATGTAGTCGGCATACGATTCGGCGAGGTAGCGCTGAATCTGGCCATGCTCGCGGATGGGTTCGTCGAACGAGGTCCGCTCCGAAGCGTAATCGTTCATGATCTCGACCGAACGGCGAGCCAAGCCGAGACTCATGGCGGCCAGTACGACACGCTCGATCGAGAGATTCCGCATCATGCTCTTCGTGGCTCCACCTGGCTCGCCGATGACGTTTGCGTCGGGGATGCGGCAGTCGTCAAAGACCAGCTCGGCGGTCGTCGAGGCGCGCATGCCGAGCTTGTCCTCGAGTTTCTGACCGAGTGTGAAGCCCTCGGTTTCCTTTTCGACGATAAACAGCGAGACGTCGCGCGAATCACGGTCTTCGTGTTTGGCGTAGACCAGAAAGACATCCCCCAGCTCGCCCTTGTCGATGGCGCCGTTGGTGATCCACATCTTGCGGCCGTTGAGCACCCAGCCGTCTCCGTCGCGCTCGGCAACCGTCTTCATGCCGAAGACATCGGTGCCGGAGTTTGGTTCGCTCATGCACATGCCTGCAATGGCGTCGCCGCGACAGGCCGGCGGAAGATACTTCTCTTTTTGGGCCTCGCTTCCGTTGACGGCGAGGTTGTTGATGAAGAGCACCGAGTGGGCGAGATAGGCGAGGCAAAAGCCCGGATCGGCCGCCGAGAGTTCTTCGTGCGCAATGACGGAGGCGGTAGCATCCATGCCCGAGCCGCCGAACGCTTCGGGGGCTGTCGCGCCGAGTAAGCCCAAATCACCGAGGCGGCGAAAGAGATCGACGTTGAATCGCTCGTCGCGGTCGTGCTCCCGGGCCTGGGGTGCGACCTCCTCTTCGGCAAACGAGCGGACGGTGTCTCGAAGGACCTCGTGCGATTCGGTCGGATTGAAGAGATCGGTCATAGCGAGACCTCTGGCGCGATTGGAGGCGAAAGGAATTGTCTCGAGTGGCTCGGCGAGATGCGTTTCGGGCGGCATCGCCGTGGGATGGCCCCCTTGTGTATTGAGACGCGTTCCTCGTCGAAGAGATGCGCGTCGACCCATCCCGGGCATGTCCATCAAACGTCAACACGTGGGACGCTCGAAGCGGATTCGTCAAGGGAAAGCCACCCTCACCTCGAACACACCCGGTCGTCGCTTCGTACATTCCCCGACGACGTCGCCTCCGATCGGCTCGCGGTCTTTCAGACACGGGCAGTCGGGGTTGGGGCCACACGATCCGTACGACTTACAACGGTAGGACGAGGAAGGAGGACCGCCGTCGGGGGGCGCGACGCCGGGGATCTCGTCGAGACAGTATTCTGCCCCGACACGACAGCGCTTGTTGACGGGGCCGCACGCGAACGTCTCGGTGGCATCACCGGTATCCGACGGTGAGACGCCCCGAACGTCCGACGACGCGTCGCCTCCTCCATCTGCCGAGGTATCGTCTGCGCCATCTCGGCGACCCGTATCGTCTCTCTCCGTATCGTCTGTCCCGTCTTTGGAGGGGATGTCCCGGGCGGTCGTATCTCGAGTATCGCGCGAACCTCCAGTATCTCGCGCATCGGGAGCTTCGGCGCCGTCTTGCACTCCGACATCTCGCCCCTCTCCTGCATCGTCGAGCCCGTATCGGGGGCCCGCATCTTCGAATCCGCCATCCGGAACGACCGAGACTCTCGCGTCGGCGTCTCCACAGGCCCGAACCGTACATTGCCATCCCTCCTGAGCCGTACACTGACAGACGTTGCAGCCTCGTTGTTCGGTCGAACCGATCTCGCATCCGACATCCGGTCCGTCTCGTCCCGTGTCACCGGGCTCGCTGCAGGCTCCTCCCCACAAGAGCGCGGAGAGTAGCACGAAAGGACCCAGACGAAGGAGGCGGCACATAGTAGAAGGGCACGCGGAAGTCGCGTCGTGAGGCGGATGAACGGCATGCACGGTAGCCGAATCCGAGACCCGGGTCAACGCGGACGGACGCCCCATCGAAGGGCATGCTCGAGGTCGACGCAACACGTCGAGGAAAGAGACCGAGGCTCATCGATGAGGGGAGAGCGGCGAGGTGTCGGGCATTTGGAAGGAGCGAGCCGCCCGACCGCATGGCTTGAACCGTGCGGTATGCCCCCTCCAACGACTGGCCGGTTTGCGGCAGGTGGCACACACGCGGTTGCTTCGGAGGGCCCCACATGGAGAAAGCCGTGTGCCCGGGTCTGATCTAGTAGTATCTATCGGCGTGCGTCGAATAGAGGCATTGGATAGTTGCCTCGTCCGAGGGTTCCTACGGCCTTGGAGTCGACATCGACCACACGAATGGCCGGATCGTCTCTCATTTTGAAAACGACATAGTTGCAGTCGGGTGTAAAAAAGTACGTCTCGAAAGGAGAGCGGAGGTAGTCGTCGAAGTCCTCGATGTCTTCGGCGTACTGAACCTCGACGAGCCGTTCCGAGGAGCCATCTTCGTGCACCCGTTCGAGCCCCTCGAATGCCTCCCAGTCGTTCTCGTCAGCCGGGTCCTCGAGTTCTACGATGCCGGATGCTCCCTCGCATCGATGAGCTTCGGGATCGGCTCGGTGCAGTTGGGACCAGTCGACAGTGGGGTTGGAGTCAAAGGTCGATTCGTCGGTCTCCGGCGTATGTTGGAAGGTGCCGTTCGGAGACTTCACGAACCACTTCGAGCTGTCGGCACTCCATCCCGCCTTCACGGGTTTTGTCTCAAACCCGGAACAGAGAGACCGGATTTCCATCGCCTCCGTATCGAGCAGATAGGTCGTGTACGTATCCCCACCAGGCTCCTCGAGTCGTGGCTCGACTGCGACCATGCCGACGAGTCTGCCGTCTGGCGAGACTACCGTCATTGAGGAGTATCCGTCGAACGCCGGGAAGGTGACCGTCTTCGAGGTTCCCTTCCGATACAGGTGCAACCGCCGGTCGGGGTCGACATCTTCTCGATGTTTGATGACGACCGTCTCCCCGTTTCGCGAGGCCGAGATCCCCGCGTACTTGGAGTCGTCGGAGATGAGCGCGGTCCGCTCACGCCCATCGATGCTCGTACGCACGAACCCTCCCTCCTCGGGGGCGTATCCGATCCGAGCCGCACTGTCGACGAACTCCAGGTTCGACTCCGTCTCGTTCGTTACTTCGACCGGTGGGTACAGCTTCTTGCGGGACGTCAGCATGGCCGTGCCCATCCCCAGCCCAAACAGTACGGTGTCGACAACCTTTTGTAGTACACCCTTGTCAGAGCTGCCACCGTTGTCTCCGGTGGGGGTACCGCCCCAGCAACCTCCGACGAGCAGCGCGGCGATTAGAACCCACGTCCCTGTTTGTCGCTCTCGAGCCATGTCCATCATCCATGCGGATAGAAGTCGCGAGAGATGGATGTCCAAACGCAACGATACTGTAAACACCATGCCATGGCGAGTCACCCGCCACACCTTCGCTCCCCATGGTGCATTCGAGTGAGCGCGTCCCCACGATGGTGCGGACAAAACACGAACAAGGGCTGGCTCGAAGGGGTGGGCTCCTCTCGCCCTCGGGATTTCGAATCACTTTCCTCCCGTCGAGGGGCTGGCTCTGTTATCCGAATACGCATGTCCGAGCTCCCCGAGGGAGCTATCGAATCTCATACGATCGCCCCTTGGTTTGCACACAGTCCCTTTGCAGATGATGAGGTAGCGCGGGGCTGTTGTTAGAGGGAGTTACCCCCACTCGTGTTCGTTTTGGCGTATTGCCGCCCCTTCGGAGCTCAAACGTGATAGATATCAACACTTGAACTCCGGGCTTCCGCCCGGAGCTATATGCTGCCGCCCCTTCGGAGGCTCGGAAGATGGCCGCTTCAACGGAGGGAATATGCTAAAGCGAACACGCATGGGGCCACCCCAAAAACAAGGGCCGCCCCCGACACTGCGGATATGAGCCGACGAGCTGCTGGCGCCCCGGGAGGCGTCAGAAAAACGATCCTTTCGCCCCCCTCTGGAGCGCCTTGATACGTCTTCGATATGCCTGTACGTCTGTGACGTGAGCAGCTTGCTGGCACGTCGACGAGCGCCCCCTCGAAGCGGGGGAAACGAGTCAACCGCGAGAAAAGAGACGTTTATGTGCAACTGCCCTCGCGATCGTCCCAGGGCGATCGCATAAGGATGGAACGATCGCGGATACGAGCCGGCTGGAAGCCCACTTCCGGAGGAAGTACAGGGGCGCTCCGGAGCCAAGCCTCCCGAATCGACTTGAGATGGGTTCGGAGCGCCAGCATCCTTGCTGGCACGTCGAC
>JAQCND010000134.1 GCA_028274765.1 Bradymonadaceae bacterium | reverse complement strand
AGCCCCGGAGGAGTCAAGCTCCGCTCGAGTGCCGAGCCGTTCGTCTGAAGGGCGATGCGCTCGATGTAGAGCGGTACGCCACGTTATGAGTCTCGAGTTTCCGTATCAATCGCGAATGGCATGCGACGCAGAGCGATCGCATTAGACGTACAGACGACACGACGAGACGTTCCTGCTCCCTTTGGAGTACGTCTCGTCGCCTCGCTCCTCTCGAAAAAGAGCCGCTCGGCGATCGGCCAGCAAGGAGGCCGGCGCTCCCAAATGGCGTCACGGGGCATGAAGCCTGGTCGCCCTCTGGAGCGCCGACGCCCAGCCGGCTTGTATCTGGGGAGACGTGGCTCGAATACGATTGCCCTCGCATACGACGCCATTCGTCAG
The DNA here is from genome assembly GCA_028274765.1 of Bradymonadaceae bacterium. Taxonomy (GTDB): domain Bacteria; phylum Myxococcota_A; class Bradymonadia; order Bradymonadales; family Bradymonadaceae; genus CAJXPB01. The sequence continues at coordinate 14,945 of JAQCND010000134.1, read as the reverse complement.
CACCATGTTGTCGATCGCTCCCGCTCGAGCCGTCGGTGCCTCCAATGGCGGCGAGCGCCCGGCGCCGACGAGAGCGTAAGCGAGACTCCGGAGGGGCAGCGTCCCCTCGAGGAGATGCCCGGTTGATCCCCGTCGCCCCCTCCCTACATTGAAGTCGACTGCGGCGATTCGACCACGAGCGCCCTCACCTCCACTCCAACACGCTCTCATACCCGTGCCGACACGATCCGAAGACTTCCGCAACCATCTCGACACCCTCGATGCCGAATGGGGCATGCATCGCGATACCCCCATCGTGCGCCATTTCGGCGATTCCGACCAGGAGTACAACGCCATCCAGCAGGCCGCCGGGCTCGTCGATCGCTCGGAGCGCGAGACCCTGATCGTCTCCGGCGAGGACGCCGTCCAGTGGCTGCAGGGGCTGGTCACCAACGATCTACACGATCTGGTCGGGCTCGGTTCGGGACAGTTCAACTGCGCGCCCGACGTCAACGGTCGGATGGTCTCCGACATGCGCATTCTCCATCTGCCCGACATGCTCATGCTCGATCTGGAGCCGGGCATCGTCGACGATTTGCGCTCGCATCTATCCCAACAAATCATCCTCGAGGACGTCGAGCTGATCGACCGGAGCGACTCGACTGGACGCATCGGCATCTTCGGGCCTCGCTCCGCCGATGTCGTCGCCAGCGCCCTCCGGCTCGAGGATGATCTCGAAGAACTCGCTCCCTTCGACGCCACCTGGGGCGCGTCGGATGCCACCGGCGAAGTCATCGTCCAGCGGATCGAGTGGACGGGCGGACTCGGGTTCGATTTGATCTTCGATCGCGAGCAGACGCTTTCGGTCTGGCGACAGATCGAACAGACGGGGGGCGATTGGGTCGAGCCGGTCGGCGACGAACCGATCGAGACCCACCGCATCGAGACGGGGATTCCGCGGTTTGGCGTCGAGACCCACGACGAAGTCATTCCGTTGGAGGCCGAGCTCCGCCCCTTCATCTCGTTCGAAAAGGGGTGCTATGTCGGCCAAGAGATCATCGCTCGCCTCGATACCCGGGGCACACCGGCGAAGCTACTGAGGACGCTCGTCTTCCAGGGAGGAGCCGCCCCCGCACCGGAGGCCGAGGTCGGCATCGAGGGCCAGGATCGCGGCGTCGGCGAAGTCGTCAGCGCCATCTGGTCGCCCCGGCTTCAGGCCCCCATCGCGCTGGCGTACGTCAGTCGTCGCCACAACGACGTCGGCAGCACCGTGATCGTCGAGGGGCGCGAGGCCGAAGTCCAGGAGCTCGGCTATCCTCGCCAGGCCGACGATGAGACGACCGCTGCGAGGCCGGCAGTGGCAGCGGGTTGACGTGACGTGGCGACTCGCGAGGGGGAATGAGGTCAAGTGAGAGGCATCTCCAACGACGTGTCGTGCTCGAACCGCCTCTCTGGATGGCGCATGTCGAGAGAGCGGAGCCGCGCTTCTCCTCGCCCCAACGGATCCTCCTCCGATGCACCATCCTCCCCGGATCGCCCGTTCGAATGAATAAACCGCCGCTCGAAACGACCAATCGAGCGAAGCGAACCCGGGATGTATACGGGTGAGGCTCCTCCCGACTGGAAACAGACCTCCCTCTATGCTCCAACATTCCGACATTCAAATATCGTCGTCTGCTTGCTATCGGATGTGCTCTGCCTGGAAACGTGCGACTGTTCGAGACGACGAGTCGCATTCGAGTCGAGTTTGATGTCATACGCTTACTGTGTGTGCGAGGTGTATTGCCGTGAGATGTCGAACGCCCCGTATCTCTCTGACGTTGCTCCTTCTGGCTGTCGTGTCGCTTTCGGCCTGTGCGGCGATCCGGGCCAGCCGCGCCCGCAACGCCCATCTCCAGCGCAAGACCCAGCAACACGTCTACGACCAGCCCTGCAAGCATGTCTGGCCGGAGGCGAGACGCATCCTCTTCAAGGCTGGATATTCGGTCAAGGATACCGGTCGGGCGCGCTCCATGACGGTCGAGACCGAGTGGAAGTTCGAGAACGACGAGCGCAGTCGGTATCTCGTGCAGGGCATGCAGCCCAGCGAGGGCACATGCAAGGTGCGTTTCGAGCGGATGGAGGAGAGCGAGAGCGGCTACACCTCCACGTCGCGAGACTGGCAGCTGGAGTGGCAGCTCCTGCAGCGCATCGATCCCCAGGCGGCCGCCAAGATCCGCGAGGTCGCCGACCAGAAAGCAGCGCGAGCCCAATGACGGGCGGTCTCCCCTCGAGTCGACGGGACGCCAGCCCTCTGGAGGCGTCGGATAGAGGAGTGACACGAACGACCGGCGATCCCTCGACGCTCCAACAGGGCCCAGCCAAGGGTGGCCTCTGAGAGCGATGGCTCCCCACCAGCCTGCTCCGAAGGGCAAACGGTTCTGACATCAGCTCTGAGCGCCCGTCTCGGGGCCACGTCGAGGGTTGGGCTACGAACACTCGACGATTGACAAATCGACGCGACTGACCTTCATAGAGAATGCGATGCTCCTCTCTTGCCTTCGAGATCGCGCCCTCGACGTCCATGTCCGATTCCGATGACACGACCCGCGAGTTCTTCGCGTACGGCCTCCTGTTGCTGACGATGTGTATCTGGGCTTCGGCCTTCGCCGGGCTGGAGTTCGTCCTCGCCGAGATCAATCCCTATGCGCTGACGACAGCGCGACTCATCATCGCGGCCCTCGGCCTCCTCGGGGCTGGCGTCGCCATGCGCATCCCCCTTCCCAAACGCCGCGATCTCCCCGTGATCGTGGCCATCGGGCTGCTCGGCTTCACGTTCTACCATTCGTTTCTGAACTTCGGTCTCTCCTACGACGACGTCACAGCCGGGCAGGGATCGTTCGTCGTCTCGACCGTCCCCATCTGGACCGCCGTTCTGGCCTGGATGTACCTCGGCGAACGCGTGACGATCCGGACGTGGCTCGGGCTGGCGCTCGGGCTCGGCGGCGTCGGCTACATGAGCCTCGACCCCGACCAGTTGGCGATCTCGACGGGGAGCTTCGTCATCGTCGCCGCGGCGATGTCGGCCGCCGGCAACATCGTCCTCCAGAAGCGGCTCCTCGATCGCTACCGCGCCCTGCATCTATCGATCTACGTGGCGATCGCCGGCGCCCTCCCGATGCTCCTGTATGTGCCGTGGGCGTGGGAGGGGCTGACCGGCCTGGGCTGGGGACGATGGGCGGTGACGGCCTATCTGGGGCTGGGCCCGATCGCGCTGGGCTACTTTCTCAACGCCGTCTCGCTGTCGATCCTGGATGCCAATCGTACCTCCCAGTTTCTGCTGCTGATCCCCCCGATGGCGACGCTCATCGCATGGCTGACCATCGACGAAATGCCCAGCACGCGACTCTACATCGGCGGCCCGCTCATTCTGTTCGGGGTGATGCTCGGTCAACTCGACCGGATGCAGCAGGGCGACGAGGGGGAATGATCTCGACTGACCGTCGCCTCATGCCGGCGTCGGTTCCGGTCCCTCATTCCCATTTGAAGACCGAGGCGATGTTCGAATACCGATCGGTCCAGACGACGTCGGCCGGCGGCGTCGAGGCACATCCGCCCGTCTGGGTGAGCGGTGCCAGATCCGAGGCTTCGCGGCCGACGATCGTGTAGGTCGAGGCGTAAGCCAGCGAGTCGCCCTGGGTGGGCGGCGGCGTGTAGCTTTTGGAACAACTCACCAGGCCGAGATCTTTGACGAGCGCGCCGACGACGCCCTGGATGTCGAGGTAGCGGTTGGAGACGTGCATGACGATGGCGCCATCCTCTTTGACCTTCGACAGATACAGCTTCATCGCCTCGCGCGTCAGCAGATGGGTTGGGACCGAATCGGAGTTGTAGGCGTCCATGACGATGATGTCGAAGCTGTTCGGCTCGGCCTTCTCCAGGAGTTTCCGAGCGTCGCCGATTTTGACCTTGCAGGCGTCGCCGCACTGCTCGAGATAGTTGAAATGTTCGCGAGCGATGTCCTCGACGACCGGATCGATCTCGTAGAAGACGAACTCGTCGTCGGGCTCGGCGTAAGCGGCCAGGGCGCCCGCTCCGAGTCCCGCGACGGCGACGCGGTCGTAGGACATGGACCCGAAGACGTCCCCGATCGGGCCGGCGCGGTGGTGATAGCCGGCGGCTCGTTTGCTGAGCGGTCCCTCCTGAACCTGGAGACCGTGCTGGGTCGTACCGTGGGAGAAAACGTCGACGTCGTGGCCGTTGATGCGGTCCTCGTAGACGGAGTAACTGGCGTAGAAGCTCCGTTCGTACTGTTGATCGGTCGAGATGCCCTCGTGGATGCCAAACCCGATCAGCAGGAGAATCGCCAGGCCGACGTTGCGCCCACGGGGGAAGATAAAACCCATGCTGAGGATCGCGCCCACCAGCACGAGGCCGCCGAGCGCGCTCGAGATCTGGTCGAACTCCATGATCGGGTAGACGCTCAGCAGATAGACACCGATCGCGGCGCCCAAGACGACGGCCAGCCCCACCTGGAGGATCGTCGAGGGGTTGTCTTCGTCCTCGCCACTGTAGAGGGGCGGAATCAGCGCGATGCCGAGCGCCAAAACCAGGTAGTATTCGGCGGTGATGTTGAAGAGGACCGGCGCGATCAGGGCGTTGAAGATGCCCCCGAGTGCGCCCCCGACCGACATCCAGATGTAGAATTCGGTGAGGTGTTCGGTGGCGGGGCGATCCTCGGCCAGGCGGCCGTGGAAGTAGACGGTGTAGAGGTAGAACATCCAGAGCTGGGCGCCGATGATGGCCATCATCGAGAGGTAACCCGAAAACGTTGCCGCCAGCGTCAGGAGCGTCACCACGGGGATGGCGATGCGGTAAAACGAAAAGCGGATCTCGAACCGCGAGAAGACGAGGATGAAGCTGAACAGATAGATCCCGAGCGGAAAGACCCACAGCAGCGGCACCGAGGCGATGTCGGTGGTCAGATAGTCGGTCACCCCGAGCATCAGACTCGACGGGATGAACGTGATCAACACCCACCATCCGCGGCGCGTCCAGTCGACACCCCCAACTGCCTCCGCGGCGCCGGTCAATTCGGCCGTTTCCTCGTCGCGCCAGACCAGCGCGCCGCATCCCGCCGTCAGCAGGGCGAGTCCGCCGAACCCCCAGGCCCAGAGGGTCGACTGCGTATCGACGGCGAAGGTCCGTTCGACGACGAAGGGATAGCCAAACAGCGCGATCATGCTGCCCACGTTGCTCGCCGCGTACAGATAGTAAGGGTCGTCGGCGTCCGGGTGGTCGGTGGCGCTGAACCAGTGCTGAAAGAGGGGCGCGCTACTGGAGACGACAAAGAGGGGCAGCCCGATCGAGGCCAGCAGGGCGACCAGCAGCCAGAGAGCTGGCGCGGAATCGGTGCTCAGCCAGGCCTCGGAGAGCTGAAAGGGGAGACTCGTCACGAGCGCGGCGACGATCAGCCCCAGATGCAGAACGACCTGGCGTTCGGGCTTGAATTGCTGGGCGATCAGGTGGGCGTACAGATACCCGACGACCAGCATGAGCTGAAAGAAAAGCATGCACGTCGTCCAGACCGACGAACTGCCCCCGAGATACGGCAGGATCATCTTGCCGACCATCGGCTGCACGACGAAGAGCAGCGAGGCGCTGACGAAGATGGTCAAGGCAAACGCCACGCCGGCGAGGCGCTTCCAGGTATCGTCTGTCACGTCGGACCTTGCGGGGTTGGATCGGCTAAGCGGGCGCGCTCAGACGCTGGTCAACATAAGGGAACGTCCCGGTCTCGTGTACCGTCCGCATGGAGTGGAGCGAGCCGGCAACATATTCCCGGAACCACTCCGGACCGATGATGATTGAAAAAAATGCTTGAGTGGGGTCAGTTGTCGCCTCGCTCCTCCCCAAAAGGAGTCGCACTGCCGTAGCCAGCATCAACTCGGCGACCTGCCAGCAGGGATGCTCACTTCGAGGAAGTATAAAGGCGCTCCGGATGATAGGATGCCCTTCATCACATGAGACGCCTTCCGGAGCGCCGGCGTCCTCGCCGGCCTTGTGGGTGGTATGCTCGATCCCTCGAATGAACATTTAACGATCATCGGAGCGCTCCTGTACTTCGGAAGTGGGCGGCCTCGCCGGCTTGGAGCGCAAGGCCACTCGGTTGGGGGACGAGGTCTCTCGTCTAGAAGAGCAATGGTGTTCCCTGGAGCGCAAGGCCACTCGGAATTGTCGCCTCGCTCCTCCCCAAAAGGAGTCGCACTGCCGTAGCCAGCATCAACCCGGCGGCTTGCCAGCAAGGCTGCTGGCGCTCCATATGATGGACTGAACTCGCAAGATGAGTCGCCCCCTGGAGCGCCGGCGTCCTCGCCGGCTTGGGATGAGAGATTCTATCCGTCGAATCAAAATTTAATCTCCATTGCCCCGCCCGGATCCCCATATCCTTGCCCAGCTCCTGGGCTCGTCCAGGGGACAACTCAATACCCGTAGCCGACGTTGATGCCGAGCAGGTGAGCTCGCGTCTGGTAGTTGCCATCCGGAGCGCGGCCGTTGGTGATGTCGCGCTCCAGGGCCTGGAGGAGCTGGTAGCCGATGTCGGCCCGGAAGCCAGCGATCGTGTACCCCACGCCGATCGACCCGGCGATGCGGTTGTTGCCGGGAAGCGAGGCGTTGACCGTCTCGTCGGGAATGGGCGAGGCGTCGTAAGCCACCCCGAGTCGGACGGGGAGTCGAGGGATGACCTCGTATTCGGCGCCGAACCGAAGAGCCCAGGCGTCGCGCCAGTTGTTGACGATCGTCGAGGTATCGCTGGGTTTGTTCTGCTCGAAGTCCAGGACGACCTCGTCGTAGGTCGACCAGGTGGTGTACTGGGCGTCGAGCTCAAGCAACAATGCATCGAGCGGGCGCCAGCCGACGCCGAGGGTCATGAAGTGCGGCAGCGTCAGCGAGGTCGAGATGTCGTTGTCGACGAAGGTCTCCTCGAAGGCTGTGTCCCCCTCGTTATCGAAGCGGGCCTGCCCCGAGTAGTTGATCTTGGCGGCGCTCCGGTAGTTGAGGCCGAGCGTCACGTTGTCGAGGGGCCGATAGGAGACCGCAGCAGTCGCCCCGAACCCGACCCCCGTTCCGCCGGCCCGAAACTGGATCTCTCGGTCTTCACGCAAAATGATCCGGCGGCGAAGTTCGAGGTTGCTGAGGACCGCCTGTCCGCCCACTGCAAACGACAGACCCGTGTCGGGGACGCGGTAGGCGACGTTGGGATTGATGTCGTAGGTCTGGAGCTGCTGGAACTGGACGTTTTCACGTCCGACCCACTCGTCGGGCCACTCGATGCCGAGTCCGTAGGGCACCGTGAATCCGATTCCCACCGACAGATCGTCGGTGAAGGCATAGTGAGCGTGGAGGTTGGGCGGCGGGAAGAGCGACTTTTTCGTGTCGTTTTGGATACGGCCGTCGAACGATTCGTAGTCCGTCCGGGGCATGATCAGCATCGGCCCGGCGTAGATCCGATAGTCCTCCTGGTAGGGCATCAGCGAGGGGTTGTAGTAGCTGATATTGCCCTCCCCGAGGTTGGCGACGCCGACGCCCCCCATCCCCGTCGAGGTGCCGCTCTGGAGCGTGTTGGCAAAGCCGGCTGCCTCCACGTGGCGAGGGGCACCCAGGAGGGCGAGGAGTCCGCCGATGGCTGCTAACACGATCGTGTGCTTCATCATCGCGTGTCGTCTCATGGCTCGCCTCGGTGGTGGTCGAATATCTTCACTGTTGTTCACATGCCGAGGCACCCGCCTGGAGCTCGTCGGGGACCTCGGGGTCGTCGTTCGAGCGCAGTGACTGTCGCAACCAGTTGGCCGCCTGGCGCCGGGCACACCGGGCTTTCGCCGGAGACTCGCCCTGGAGGAGCACGCCGTGGGGCGCCTCGAAGGCCTGGAAGGCATTTTCGGCCTCGCGCAGGTCGTCGTCCGTCTCCGAGCGCGTCTCCCAGATATTTTCGGCCAGATCGTAGGTCGTGGCGTTCGGAACGATGGGATCGTCATCGTCGTTGTTCGGATCCTCCGCCATCTGCAGGAGGATGTCGTTGGTCCGGGCCTCCTCCGGCATGCGTTCGGACGCCAATCCATCGTCCGACGAGTAGGTCACTTCTTGGAGTTCGTTGTTGCTGCCGGAGCCCGTCTTCGAGTCGAAGGGCGTCTGCCCCTGAATGAGATACCGGGCGTAAGCCAGCGGATCGATCGACTCGGCCACCCACTGCAGAAGTGACAGCGTGCGAAACTCGGCAAACGAGTCCGGCTCGATGCCCGCGCCCCGCAGCGCCTGAAGCAGTCCGCCCCCGAGCTCGCCCTGCGTGAGGACGCGGCTGTATCGAGCGCCCACGCTGTCGAAGACGGCCGCCTGCAGTTCGGGATCGACTGCCACCGCCGGGACGCCCACGAAGCCGCCGAGGCTGGTGCCAACGTACCCGACCGTCGAATCGTCGCCCTGGGCAAAGGTCTGATCGTTGGTGGGGCTCAACGATTCGAGTGCGCCGTTCTGGATCAGCTCGACCAGCACCGAGACGTCGACGATGCTCTGGAGGACGTTGTTCTTGGAGCGGACGATGTCGGCGCTGAAAAACTGCCCGGCCGGCGGCGCCTCGGCGTCTTCGAGCTGGCGGTCGCCGTGGAGCGGAAAGTCCATCGTCACCGTCGCCAGACACTGCTCGGCGAGCGGATCGGCCAGCGCCTCGGCCGGACCGAAGCGATTGCCGCCGAGCCCGTGCTGAGCGACGACGACCTCGAAGGGTCGCTGGCAGTCGTTGTTCGTCTTCGGGATGAAGACCGAGATGCCGGCCGACGCGACTTCGGAGGCATCCGGGGCGCGCAGGGTGCCATCCATCGGATCGACATACTCGACCGTGTCGAACGCCGCCGACCCAATCGAGGTGGCGACGTGCTCGAACTGAGCGTCGTCGGGGGCGTCGCCATCACCCTGCGTCTCGCGGACGTTCGTCTGGCTGCGCTGTTCAACCTCGTGAATAGCCCGCGCTCGGCGCTCCTGGACGGTTTGCGTCGAGTTTTCGGGATGGAAAGCGAAGGCGGTCGCGAAGTCGTGGCGAGCGTCGATGCTGTCGGCGTTGGACTGGGCCGAGAGGAGCAGCAGGTTGAAGCGGTTGCGGTTCTGCTCGAGCTGTTGGACCTGTTCCATGCTCAACTCGCCGGACTCCACCTGATCGCGAAGCGGGCCGACGGTGATCTCGCCGTCCTCGATGAGCGGGTGGGGACTCCGCAGGAAGACGAAGAAGGGCGTCGGGCGGACCGACCAGCCCTGATTGCCCTTCAGATCCGTCGTCACGGCTCCCGCCACCAGATTTCGCTCGCCCGCGGTGCCCTCGCGGTTGGTATCGCGCGGAAAAGATCGCTCGGGCGTGAACGTGATGTGCCCCGACTCCGATCGGTAGTTCAGCTCGTAGCTTAGATTGGTCTCGCCCAGCGTCGGGACCCAGCGCAGAAAGACCGATCGCTCCTTCTCCATCGTATCCTCGGCCCGCACCGGCCCGTCGACCGGAATCCAGCCCGGTGCCGTCGTCGCAAACCCCTGGCGCGTGTTGAGCTCCTCGGCGATCGCCTGCTGCGGCCCCGAGACGCCCTCGGTCGGGAGGGTGATGCCGCCGTTTTCACCCCGACGGGCGAATTCGTTGGGGAATCCGAAGGTCGCGCTGTTCGGATCGAAGGTCACGAGAGTATCCTTGACCGTATGCCACGTCCAGATGGCGCCGAGTCCGTCGTAGGTGAAGCCGGCCTCCGACTCGATCACCTGTGTGGCCGGGCGCAGAAAGTTCCGCAATCCGGCAATGCGCTGGGCCTGCTCGTTGGAGAGCTCGTCGACGGTCGACTCGCCATTCTCCAGAACGGGATGAGGTTGGATGGCCATCTGCAGCGCCGCCGGTAGCTTCAGCGAGAGTCCGTCGGCGCCCTGGACGTCGGCCGTCGCAAAGGCGAAGTACCGCGTTCGGCGCTCGAGATCTTCTTTGGGCTCCAGCGTCACCGTCTGCGTCTCCTCATCCCAGACGACCTCCTCGAGCTCGAGCCGGGTCGGCTCGCCCTCGTCGGGCTGACGCCAGAGCTGGATGTTGTCGGTCGTGACCGTCTCGGGATCGAGGGGGTCACTGACGGGGAGTTCGATGCTCGTCGACGGAAGCCAACCGTGCAGTCGGTCGAGATACTCCTCGAAGTGACCTTGTGCAGTATTCTCTCCGACGTTGCCGAGTTCGGGCAGTGTGCGCCCGACGTCCCACTCGTCGTCGCCTCCCTCCTCCATGGCGGCGTCGTTGGGAAGGGGTAGCGTCCGGGAGGCGGGATCGAGCACCGTCTTCGGATCGCGCACGGTCGACCATCGGAAGGCGATCGCGACGTCGTCTCGGTTGATGTCGTCCTCAGAGGCGCGCTCGAAGACCGGCTGGAGCATCTGGCGGAGGGATTCGAGCGACCGGGCCGTCCGATCGTCCGGAATGGTCTCGATGGTCTTGTTGCCGTTGTCGTCGACGAGCGGCTCCTGTGAGGCGGCAAAGAACATCGCCTGCGGCTCGAGCACCGGCTCGCCGTCGGCTCCTTCGAGGCCCTTCGTGGCGACAACGGCATACTCCTCGCCCGATTCGGGCGTCGACTCCGGCGTCACCACCAGGCGAACGCCCTCGATTTGGGTGGTCTCGCCGTTTTGCGTGACCGCCACTTGGCGGGTCTCCTGGGTGATGTCGTCGATCGAGGCCGACTCCCAGGTGTCGCCACTCTTGCGGTAGAGATACACGGTCTTCCCCCCCTCGGCCGTCGAGAGATCGAGAGGAGCGTCAAAGGGGATCTCGATGGTCTGATCGGGGAGCCAGCCGTGGAGGGTGCTGAGCCACTGATAGAATGCGCCCTGGGCGTTATCCGCGTCGATCCCCTCTCGATCGGGGATCGTGCCCTGGTCGTCGAGGGCCGCGTCGTTCGGAAGCGGTACCGTCCCTGCCTCGGCATCGAACACGGGCTTGACGCTCTCACCCGGGGGCGAATCCTGTTTAATTTCCGGACCGCAACCCGCGAGAGCTCCCATCCATATCAGCAGCACGGCTCCGAGCACCCAGAGGCCGCATCTCGTCGATTTATTGGCCGCCATATCTCGTCTCCGTCTCGACACGATCGGCTCGTACTCTATCGCGACAGGAAATCATAGGACATGTTATAAGTTGGCATCATACCGGCCTCGAGTCACACTTCAAAGCGATCTTTGGGGAGCTCCCCTCCTTGAGTCCGTCGTTTTGGGCTATTGACGTAACAAACTCTCTCGATCCGCCGACGATCATCACTGGAGGGGTGTGCGGCGAGCTATTCAGGGGTCTGGAAGGAACATCGCCGCTGTGCCGAGTCGACATGCGTGTTGCTCGGCCCCCCCTCTCATTTGCATGGCCGGCTTGCGGCGGGTGGCGCGTACAGGCGCGCCAGGAGGGCACACATGGGGACGTGTATCTCGAACCCGGGGACGTCGGGGGCATCCTTCGAGAGACGTGGTCCTCGAGCCGGCGACATGTCATCGAACACGTTCGACTTGCGAATGACATCGTCAGCTGTTGGTAGACATTCGATTCGATCGACGGCCGCCTCGAGCTCGCGAGGTCGTCGGGAAACTTGTCGACGCGTCAGCCAAGTAGCCGACGTCCAAGAGGATCGGGCATGTGACGACGTATAGTAAGACGCTCCAGAAAACACGGGGTGTTCCCGACGGATCCGCGGATCGTGATGGCCCTCTCGATTGGCCGTTACTTTTGCCGCTCATCTGCTTGTGTTAGAAATACCGCCCATCGAGATGATGACCCGGTACTTTCTCACCTCCGGGAGATATCTCATCCGATATTCAACTCTCGACGCTCCCGTCTCAATGCATGAGTCGTTTCTCGCTCGATAACCTCCGTGATCGCTGGCATCGGTGCCTCGAGGCCGCCGGCGGTCTCCGAGAGTTGGCCCTCCATCTCCTCTTCTGGGGGCTGCTCACCGTAGCGGTGAGCGCGCTGATCCGACCCCTCTGGGTGGGGGCGATCCCGCCGCTGACCGACTTCGGCGGCCACGTAGCGATGGCCGATGTCTGGGCCCGTTACGACGAGGTCGAACTCTACCGAGACATCTACGAGTTTCGCTCGGGACTCGCTCCGAATCTCATGTCGGCCCGTTTCGCACGATGGCTCCATCCCTGGATCGAGACGATGCCGGCCGTGCGCCTCTTCGTCTCGCTGACGATGATCGGCACGGTCGCCGGCCTCCTCGGCATCTTGTACGCCTTCGAGCGATCGCGATGGCTCATCTTCCTGGCATTGCCCTTTCTGTGGAACGGTTCCATCTACTGGGGCATGATCAATTACTTAGCCGCGTTCCCCTTCTTTTTTGGAAGCATCGCTCTCGCTCGTCAGACCGGTATGACGGGCGATTGGCGATGGGGGTTGAGCCTGATGGCGGCCTGTACGGCGTGCTTTTTCATGCACGGACTCGGCGCCCCCTTCACCTTCGGAGCGGCCGCCTTCACGCTGGCGTGTTCGTTGAAACGGTGGCGCGACACCCTGTATCTTCTGACGTTCGCGCCGGGGGTCGGGCTCTGGATGTACTGGCGCTCGCAAGCCGAAGGACGGCAGGGATTCCCGGAGGGAGGAATCGTCGAAGTCCTGCGTCAGGAGGGCGAATGGTTCCTGCCGATGAAAAACGTCAAGCAGTTCTTTCACCACACCCTGGATCCCGTCACGGCTCCCGAAGATACGGCTTTTCAGGTGGGACTGATCGGGCTCTGGATCGTGCTGATGGGTCTCTCCACATACGAGACGGAGCGGGCATCGGACTCGCGTCATTCGCCGACCAACGATGACACGGAGTCGGTCGGATGGCCGAGACGCATCGGTCGGTGGATCACTCGCCACCTTTCGGCCGGCTACGTCGAAATTCGCGAGCACACGCTGTTGTTGGTGGTGATGGGACTGGCCGTCGCGGCCGCCGTGTTTCCAGCCTACATCGTCCATACCAACATCAACACGCGAGTGATGGATTTGCTCGTGCTCGCGGCCCCTCTCTTGCCTCGCCTCCCCGAACGAAGCTGGCTCGCCACCGTCGCCTGTGGAGTGGCCGTGGCCCTCTCGATCGGATTCGGGGTGTATATGACCAACCAAGCCGAAGCATTTTATCGCCAGGAGACTCGACCGCTCGAGCGATTGATCGAGAAAATTCCGGAGCAACAGCGCGTCGAATGTCTCGGGGTTCGCGGAGGGACCCAACCCGTCTTCCGCGGACGTCCCTGGGACCACAACTGCCACGGTCTGATTCAGGTCGAGCGCTCCAGTTTCGGCGGATGTTCGTTTCCGGAGACGGGATTCAATCCGGTGACTTATCGAGAGGACGCAGGATATCCCTCGCTCCTCCAGAGCCAGTTTCGCGACGTCGGTCGTCTCCAGCAGTGGGATTACGTCGTCTATCGCGGGAGCCATTCCCCTCCGAACGTCGACGTGATCCAGCGAGTCGCGACGGTCGGTGACGCTCGGGAGGGCTGGACCGAGTGGACCCTCTATCGAGTCGTCGACTCGACGCTCGAGGCCGATTACGAGGAGGTCGCCGGAGGTTCCGGCGGATACGAGTTCCAGTGGCACTGCTCCGAGGGCAAAGCGGTCGCGGGAGTCGAGGGCACCCTTGCGCCCCGAGCCGACTATGTCGGAACGATCCGCCCACTCTGTCGACCGGTCTCGTACGACGGCGACGTCCCCGAATTACGCGGGCGGACGATCGAGGGCCCTCAACTCGGGACGATTCGCGGACACGACCCCTTCCAGGTCCGTTGTCCCCAGGGGATGTTCGTCATCGGAGCTCGAGGACGAGAGGGCGATTTTGTCGATCGGCTCCGTCTGGTGTGCGGTCGACTGGAGAAAGCGAGCGATGCACAGGACAACGCATTCCAAACCGTCGAAGAGCAAGAGACCCAGGGGGCCGGTGGCAAGGGCGGCGAATCCTACGAAATGATGTGTCCCGATGGCAGCATCGTGCGGGGAATGCGCGGTCGAAGTGGCTCGTTTGTCGACGCGGCCGGTATTCAGTGCGTCGAGGCCCGGAGACTCCTCGATGAGGACTCCGAGCAGTAAGTCGGTCAAGTCGGTCGTACCCGGAGCGGGGGGGCAGTACTCGCCACTCCGAGGATGTTCCATCTCCGAACGGACCCGGGGGGCTGACGCCATTCGAACGTACTCTCGAGCTCGACCGAACCTGGATTCACGACCTCCCCGTCTCGCACTCCCGAGCCTGAGACGTGCCGACTCCAGACTCCTCCACAGAAGCGACTATACGACAAGTGACGAGCACCGACGGCGTGGGGCTCGGTCAGGGAGAGCCGTCCGAGACCGGCGTCTCGACAACCTGAGCGTTGAAACAGAAGTGGCGCTTCCCAGTATCCGAGGCATCCACCCGGAACTGGACCGTCATCGAGCCATCTCGAGCGTCCTCGGGCACGGGGGTCTGGAAGGTAAACAGCTCTTGGTCCTCCCGAGTCTCACCCGACCAGCGCGTGATCCCGTCGATGGCCACCTCGAGCTCGACGGGGGGAGCAGAGGGGCGCTTCCCGGACTCGGCCACACCGTAGTACCCGACGATCGCCTCGCCGTCGGGGATGTCGGTAAACTGGATGGCGATTTCACCTTCGGGAAGCGGATGGGCTCGGATGCATCGATACATCGAATGGGACGGACCGAAGTCCTCGATACGAGTATGGACATGCTTCCAGATCTCGCGCCCGCAGACAAATCGGTCGAACACCTGCCGACACGTGCGACTCCTCGGGCCTCCGCTCTCGACCGAGACGACCGCATCGCGGAGGTGGTCGGCAAAGTCGTAGTGAACCCCGTCGATCTTGTCGGCCAAGGGTTTGTCCTTGACGTCCAGCGGCGGCGACATCCAGGCGAGCCCGAGCGCAAAGAGGACGATCCCGACGAGCAGGCCGCGCCCGAGCCATCCGAC
>JAQCND010000647.1 GCA_028274765.1 Bradymonadaceae bacterium | reverse complement strand
TCTGGACCCCGTCCGAGCAGGTCGGGGCCTGACAGGTGCCGTTCTGGCAGATACCGCTCGTGCAGTCGCCGTCTCCGTTGCAGCTCCCGCCGGCACTGCACCCCGGACAATTGGGACCGCCGCAATCGACGTCGGTCTCGTTGCCGTTCTGCCTGCCATCCGAGCAACAATTCTCGTCGACGACGCCGTCGCAGTCGTTGTCGACGTTGTCGCAGACCCTCCTCGTCGACTCGTCCGTCACGTAGACGGTCGGGGCCTGACACTGACCGTTGGCGTTTTTGATGCCGTTCGAGCAGACGCCGTCCGACGTGCCGTTGTAGTCGCAACTGCAGCTTTCGTCGGTGACGCCGTCACAGTCGTTGTCCTTGCCATCGCACGACTCGGAGGAACTCGGCGTTGTCTCGCCCTGGCAGGAACCGAACGAGCCGTTCGTACACGTGCGAGTTCCCTCTTTGCAGACGCCGGTGCCAGCGGTGCCGGCTGGACCCGTATAACAACTTTCGGTCGTCCCCGGTGCCTCGTCGACGGTGCCGTCGCAATCGTTGTCTTGGCCGTCACAGCGGGTCTCGTTTTTCTCATAGGCCCCACCGTACGCCTGCTGGCAACTGGTCCACGTGCCGTTGCTGCACGTCTGCATCGCCTGCACGGGATTGCCGCACACGCCCTTCGTCTTGGGACAGGCCCGCTCGAGCGATTCGTCGACGTTGCCGTCGCAATCGTTGTCCTTGCCGTCGCAGGTCTCCATGAGCCCCGGCGCACGCTCGTCGTCCCGGTCGTCACAGTCCTTGCTCGCGATGGCACCGTCTCCATCTCGATCGAGGGGGCGACAGGTCGTCCCCTGGCTTTCGTATCCGGCGTCGCAGTCGCACGTGGCCTGCCCTTGTTTGTCGACCTTGCAGGTCCCGTGACCGTTGCAGTCGACACCCTGGCACGGATCGGAGATGCAGCGGTCGTTGTAGAAGACGTAGTTGGCATCGCAGTCGCATTCGTACGTGCCGGACTGTGAGAGCTTGCACGTTCCATTGGGCTGGCAATTCAGGGAGGCACAGCCGTCGGCGTCGGAATCGACGTCTCGCCCGGAGGGAGCGTCGCGGGAGCGCCGAACGTCGGCGGGAGAGCTGTCCGAGACGGCGTCACGAGTATCCCGGTCGACATCCGAGGGAGGTCGAGCGTCGGTGTCTAACTCCACGACGTCTCGAGCGTTGGAACCGGTATCCGACGTATCTCGGCTATCTGGACTGGCATCCGTCGCGTCAGCGGCACCGACGTCCGAGGCCTCGATCGACGATACGGTATCTCGGCTGTTGCCCGTATCAGACGAAGGCCCCTGATAATCGAAACCGGGGCTGTCGAACACGTTGCAGCTCGACAGCACCAGTGCGCCCCCGAGCAATACACACGACAGACGCGAAGCAGTGCTGGCCAAGTACTTCATGACAATAGTGACCTATCGGTTGCAAAAAACGGCAACATACGAGTGAGTGTCATCATCATTTGTTGGTTGACGTCCGTCTCGACTCATGATCGTTTCGCTCCTCCCGACTCGGGAGTCGCTCGACGACTTGCCAGCGAGGTCGATGGTGCTCCAGGAGACGAAGGGCTCGCTCGAATGTCCCACAGGTCGCGATGGCACTCAATACGAGTGAGCATCGACATGAGATCCCGTCCCGATAGACTGTGACGTCTCAGGAGACGGTGCGAGGGAGCCTCTGCCACTCGCGGCATGTTCATCATCGGGTCACTCGTGTTGACTCGCTCCTCTCGTGAACTGATCACTTTACCAGTGAAGTCAGTTCGTTTTGACGCAGTATATTCAAACGAGTACAACAACATCACACGAGTGAGGTGTAAAGCAATTAGAGTAAGAGGCGGGGGGGACTCTCGGACGCCGTCGACGACGAATTTCCCGTCTCCCGCGACGAGTTGGCACCCGTCTCGGCCGCTCGCCAGGTGGCCCGCGAGACGCCCGGTCCACGCCTCTTCGTACCCGATGGAGGAGATGCCTTCGCGCTCTATGTTCGCAGAGGTGTTCTCAATGAGATCAAGTCGCTGCCGACGTTCTATCGCGCCGACGGTATTCTGCGACGCATGGAGCTGGGCTCGACGAACAACAACGATGAAGGGAGGACCGCCACGCGTATTCGCTTTAGCATATGTCCTCCGATGAAGCGGCTATCTTCCAAGCCCCCGAAGGGAGCGGCAGCATCTAGTTCCGGGCGCGAGCCCAGAGGTCGAGGCGTGTGGATCTCCTCTCCGCAAAAGGGGCGGCAGTACGCCAGAACGAACACGAGTGGGAGAACCGCCTTCGTCAACGCTTGATCCTCCGAACTCGCCACATGGGAGATCGACGGCGTGCCCCTCTGGATACTCGAACTCGAGACACGTTCGAACACGACTCCGACTTTTCCGCTGAAGTAGTCGCCCGGGTCGCTTTTATTCGGGGTTGCTCTTGCTTCTGGACCCCGAGATGGGCTTCAAGGCATACAGCTACGACCCAAGAGAAACGCCTGAAAGGAAGGTTGAAAACTTAGAATCATCAAAACCCCTTCACGAAGCCGTCCGGCGCGTTCATCGATTGTCGACTGCCGAGCTTGCCGCATGTCCAGCCCGAAACGTATGTTCGCGTGTTATGCGAAGCGATTCCCAGAATGCGATCCTTCTCGGGGGTTCCTACATGATGAGCCAACGTCGGTGGGTTGAGTCCAGTGTCGTACTTCAGGACAAAGCCGTCCCTCTTTCCACTTCCCTGTCCACTTATTGAGTTCGGGGTGCTCAGTGCCGCGTAGATTGTGAAATTGCCGTTTTGGGATGTGTGATGTAGTCCGAAGAATTTTTCATTATCTGCTTTGATTCTTTCATGCTTATTTTTAAATGTTCCCGAAGTGTCGAATTTAGCGATGAAGGCGTTCCAAGACACTTTCTCGCGAGCCCCGCTCACGTAGATACGCGCTTTCGAGTTAGATTGAATCGCCTCGACAGATAGAAAAATATTACCTTGCAAAGATTTTGTTTTTCTGGGAACCTTTTTCCACCTCAAGGACCCATCGCTTTTGTAAGATGCAATAAAACCATTCTTTACACCACCCCCCGTCGCATTGGGCAAGTCATTCCCCCTCACGAAGCCGACCATGTACACG
>JAQCND010000640.1 GCA_028274765.1 Bradymonadaceae bacterium | reverse complement strand
CGCCGGTGATTTTGTAAATCACTTCGGGTCCACGGGTCTCCGCCTTGGTGCCCTGGACCGTACAGAGCGCCCCGGCGTCCGCGAAGTTCATCTCGGCCGAGTAGGACTTGAGATCGCCGGTGAACGTCTTCGAGACGTTGCTGCCCGCCTGGATGGTGACGGGATTGCTACAGGAATCGCCGAGACACGAACCGTTTTTGCAGCCTCCGCCGCAGGCAAATTTCTTTTCCTTCGGTTGCTGATTCTTCCGTTCACAGAGGTAGCGATCGCCCTGTTTGCAGGCATATTCGCCATAATCGCCGAACGAGCAGGCGGGGCGACCGTTCAGGTCGATCTTGAAATCTCCACCGAGCCCGACGTCGGCCTCGACGACGAGATGGAACGTCGAGCCCTTCGGCGCGAAGAACATCCCATCGGAGTCTCGGCACGATCCTCGAGATCCGAGCTTGGCGGGGTAGCATCCGCCCTGTCGGAACTCGAGCTTGGCGTCGAATCGATTGCCCGAGAGTCCAAACGCCGAGCTGACATCGATCTGTGTATTCTCGGTGACCGAAAACCTGTAGACTTTCTCGGGATGGTTGGCATTGTCCCCTCCGGCCGCACAGGAGGCTTGCAGCTTGTCGTCGCGATAGTTGCTGAAGCTATCCTGGATGGTAATCGACTCGCCCGGACTGATCGTCCCCTTGTCGGGAGCATTCAAGCATTTGGCTTCGGCCTCCGAGATACACTCGCCCATGCGTCCCTGTGTAAAGCAGACCTCGTCGTCGGCGCACCTCGAATTACAGGGCGTTCCTCCGCCGCCGCTGTCGACGAGCGTGCCCCTCCCGGCGTCTCCATCGGGGGGAGGCGTCGCCGTGACGTCGCCCTCGGGCATCCCCGCATCACCCATCATGTCATTGGCATCGTCTCCGACACGATCGTCAATATCGTCTTCGCCCCCGCCCATGCCCCCGTCTCGAGGCTCTTCGGGTCCATCGTCGATATCCTCGTCGCCCATCCCGGCATCCATTCCAGGCGAGGGATCTGGCGACGGATCGGGCTCGGACATCTCTCCATCGTCGGAGTTGCCGTCAGATTCGTCGCTCGGGTCTTCCGGAGCGGGAGCTGCCGGAGAACTCGGGGCTCCTCCATCGTCGCTGCTGCTCGATCCGCATCCGGCGGTTAGAAAGCATCCGATGCCCCCGATGAGCAGAGCGAGACCATATCTCGATATTGTCGGACGTGTGCGATGCATATCGGTGTGTATCCTACCTAGAGAGAGCTCGAGGACCTTCGGGGCGAGGACCGTATCTCACCGACTCAATGTTAACGTATAACTACTTTAACCTCAAAGAACCGCGGACTTGTGCGGGTCACTTGTCGTCCCCTCGAATTCGTCTCGAGGGTCACAGCTCGGTCGCCATCGTCGGCCGGCTCGTCCATGTGAGACGCATCGGCCAAACGATACGAGCTATATCTAGTTCATGATACATGCAAATGGTGATCCATCTTCGAGACGACTGAAGCGACGGTTCTCTATCCTCTCTTTGTTGAGAATGTCCGTCGAGACGGTACTGGACGGCACACGTGACTCCTCGATGAGACGAGGAAGGATGATGATCGGTACCCGTGGAGAGCATCGAGGATCAACAATGATGTATTGTTTTCAGCAAATTGAAATCATTTCATGACGATTATGAAAACTTTTCACACTTGGACGGTCGATGGGGAGAGCCGTCGAGGGCGTTGGCCTGGAAATTCCCGAAACAGTCCAGCGCCGAATCCGACCCCGATAGCGTCTTCGAGACGCAGGTTCCTCGCGTGCTCGCATCGATCTCGCAGGGGTCGATGTCGTCGTCCGAGCGCCTCCCGCCGAACCGTCCGAACAACGGTGCACAGTTGAGAGTGCACGTCAAAACGTCGGCGTGGAACTTGGAGCGCCGGCGGCTCGCCGGCTTGGCTCGAAGAGAAACCAGTTTTGAAATTAACTGCCAAACTTGATCCGCGCTCGACCCGTTTCGTCTCAAGGTCAACGGGTTGCCTTTCGTATTTTATGCAACCGGCATCGATCTCGGAGTGCGATGGTCATGCCATCAATGGTCGACGCTGGCTGTCTCCTCGCCCCCTGCGACGGGAGCTCGCCGAAGCGACGCGCCAGCCAAGATGCTCACGTCTGGGATACGCAGGCATGTCACAGAGATATGAAGACGCTCCATGTAATGATTGATTTTATCGAAGCTTCTTTGAAGCGTCCTTTTAAACGTTGTTTCATCGACCTGCATCGAGAGGCGCCTGGAGAGCCGCCAAAGGCGGCGACAGCATCAAGTTCCGGGCGTGAGCCCGGAGATCAAAGGAATGGATCCCCCTCTATCGGAGCCCCGAACGGGGCGGAAGCAAGGGCGATGTGATGCATATGTTTGGCGCAATTGATGAAATGGCGTTTAGTCCCCCAGAAATGGGCTCTCGGCCGGCATGTGACAGGGCTTACTCTATCCCTCGCATTCACACATACTATCTATCGCCTCCCGAATGCCACAGGTCCGGCATCGAGCCCAGCGAGACGAAACGGGTTCTCATCCACGAGGCCCGCTCGTCCCTTTCGTCTTCGAGACCCACTCGTCGATGTCTTGTTCGACCAGCGTCATCTCGCCGTCGTGCCACTGCCAGAGGTGCTGCGTCCCGCGCCCCGCCCGGTCGGCCAGCGCAAATCCCTCCTCGTGAACCCACAACTCGCCCTCCGGATCCTCGGGAACCTCCCAGGTGGGCTCGACGTTACGGTGCCATGCACTCCAGAACTCGTAGTGATGGTCGAATTCGGGATCCGAGTCGGTCGAGGGAGCCTCGAGCCAGGCCTTCCACTCGTCGCGAAGGACGACGATCGCCCGGTCGCTGTCGCGCTCGATGATGTCGTGGGCGGCCGCAGCGCCGGCGCGATCGGTGGCAAAGACGAAGGCGCGCTCGGAGATGGGCTGGTCCTCGAGGACGGGAAAGAGCTCGAACGACGATTCGCCCTGAACGAACTCCAGAAACTGTAGCAGAGCCCCCCCGGTGATCTGGCGCTGTTCGTCGACGAGGGGCCGGAGCGACGTCGCGCCCCGATCGGGCGGCGCCTCTCGCCTCGCCTCGAGAAACGTCTTCAGATCTGAGAGCCACTCGGCGTGGGCGTCGGGAAGTGTCATGATATCTCGATGGTTGAATGGGGAAAATGAACAGATCATCGAGGGGAACGAGCGACGAGGAGGGGCGACCGATTTGTACGGCTCGTGTGATCTCCGTTACCGTTCCGGCGGTCGCCCGCACATCACGTTGCTCGCACGCCCCAGTCGATGAAACGATTCATCAATCGGATTTACTATCTCGTCGAGACGCTCTTCATCCGGGGAGCCATCTATCAAGTCCTGGCGGTCGCCCTCATGCTGGTCCTCCTCTCGGTGGCGGGCGGGGCAGCGGTCTATGGGCTGAGTCCGCAGTATACCGATTTGTCGCAGGCGGTCTGGTGGGCGTTTCTACGCCTCAGCGATCCCGGCTATCTGGGCGACGACACGGGGACGATTCCCCGAACGGTCTCGACGATGCTGACGGTCGCCGGCTACGTCTTCTTTCTGGGCGCCCTCGTGGCGATCATGACCCGCCGGCTCGATCAGTTCATGAACAAACTCTCCTCCGGGCTCAGTCCCATCTTCGAGAAGGATCATATCCTGATCATCGGGTGGAATGCCCGCATCCACTCGCTGATCGAAGAGATCGGACACTCCGGACAGCGCGTCAAGCGACGCCTCGGGCGCAACACGCTCCCGGCAGTCACCATCCTTACCTCCGACTTTGAACCCGGATTGCTTGACGAACTCAAAGAGAAGCTCGACCCCGAGATCGCCGATCGTGTGCGTATTCTCATGCGCGCTGGCAATCCCCTCGAGGCCGAGAGTCTCGAGCGTGTCGACTTCACGCGCGCCTCGTCGATCATCCTCGTCTCTCCGTTCGAAGGCCGCTCGAACCGTCATCTCTCCGACATCCAGCTCGTCAAGATTCTGCTGAGTCTCAAATCCCAATCGAGCGAGGTCGCGCTCGGCGAGCTGCCAAACGTCGTCCTCGAGATCGGTAATCCCGCCAACAAACTCCTCGCCGAAAACGCCGGCTGGACCCACAAGACCGAGGCCCTCGCCAGCGACGACTTCCTCAGTCGACTGGTCAGCCACACGGTTCGCAATCCGGGCCTCTCGGGGGTCTACAACCACCTGTTGACCGACACGTTCGGCGAAGCCATCCATCTCAAATCCGCCGGGCAGATCGGCCTCGAGGGAGAGACGCTCCGCGAGGTCGTACCGAGATTCGAT
The DNA here is from genome assembly GCA_028274765.1 of Bradymonadaceae bacterium. Taxonomy (GTDB): domain Bacteria; phylum Myxococcota_A; class Bradymonadia; order Bradymonadales; family Bradymonadaceae; genus CAJXPB01. Next base: position 588 of record JAQCND010000640.1, on the reverse strand, counting down.
CGCGCGATTCCGCTCGGGCTCCTGCGATCCTCGACGTCGACCCTCCGCCAGGAGCAGCGCCTCTTTTTGCTCGGTCTCGACCGCGAGCTGGAGGCGGACGACGAGGTTGTCTTCGTTGCGCCCTCGCTCGATGCCGTCCAGCGCGACGGCGCCGCCCCCCTTCCCGACGACCCGTCGTCGGAGCTGGTGCCGACCTCCTCGTGGTCGCTCGAGGCGACCCCCGAGATCGACGAGCGCAGTCTCATGTTCGTCGGCTGGAGTCACTTGCTGTCGCCGATCCTGCGCGAGCTGGTCTCGTACCGCCACGAGACCTTTCACGTTACGATCGTCACCGAACTCGCCCCCGACGAATGTCGCGATCGGCTCCGTCTCGATCTCGATCGCACCGACAACCTCACGGTTCGCTGTCGGCGCTCCGGCGTCGACCATCCCGACGCCGTCGAGCGACTCCACCCGGAACGCCTCGACAACATCGTGTTGCTCTCGAGCGAACTGGTCGAGGATCCCCTGATGGCCGATGCCGACACGATCATGGCCTTTGTCCAACTGCGACGGCATCTCGACGATCTCGACGACGAAGACACCTCT
>JAQCND010000637.1 GCA_028274765.1 Bradymonadaceae bacterium | reverse complement strand
GAGAAGTCCTCGATCGCTCCCTGAGTCTCTTCCATGGCGGCCTTGGCGACGCCGCGTCGGTGATAGATTTCGGAGGGATGGTCGGGATCGAGATCCAGCGCTCGAGTGTAATCCTCGACGGCCCCGTCGACGTCGCCCTGCTCGTAGCGTTCGTCGGCGCGCTCGACGTAGTCCTCGGAGCGGTCGAGCTCGTCGTAGTCGTGCTGGTGGCGCCCCGACGCATCGGCCTCCTCGTCGGGTTCGATCAGCGACCCGTGCATGGCGTCGTCAAACTCCCCATCCTGGGCGAGATCATCGAATTCGACCATCAGATCCTCGGCGATGGCGCTCGACAGCTCTCGAAAGAGCTCTTCACGCTTGAGCAACTCGGTCACCGCCTCGGTCACTCGGTCCTCGAGGTCGTCGACCTCCAGCTCGTCGAGCGGCTCCGACAGGCGAGCACTCCGCTGAAAGGCTTTTCGGATCTGACGAGCCTCGGGATTGTCGACCGGAAGCGGGGCCGGGGAGTCGAGTCCGAACGACGATTCGAGCTCCTCGAGGTCGTCGATCGTCTCCTCGAGCGAACGCGTCCCGTCCTGGATGACGTCCAGCGCCATCGACGAATAGATGAACTGACGGAGGTCGAGCGCAGACGCCCGGATGAACATCCACCAGGTGAGGTGCCAGAGCGTCTCGGCGTGCTCGGGCGTCTCTCGAAAGGGATCGATGACCGTCTGGCGTCGGAGAATCGTCGCGACGGCCTCGGCGATGTCGGCATCCGAGGCGCCGGACTCGACCCGGAGACGATCGATCGCGTGGCGGAGCGTCTCGAGCGAAGGTTGGTCAGCCATGGTGTATCTCGAAGGTTGAGACGAGGATCGACGGTGGCCCGGAGGTTCGAGAGATTGCGGAGCCCTCGGGCGCCTCCGTATCGAGAGATCGTCCGTCATGGCGCAACGAGACGGCGACGTCAAACATCTCATATCCCGTGCATGATACCGAGGGGGTTCTCATGTCATTGCCGTCGGACCTCGAGCGTAAAGGGCGAGTGCCATCATCAGCCGTGGATCCAGCTCCGAGTGGACGAGTCGCCTCACTCCTCCCGACAGGGAGTTGTGAAGTGACGTGCCCGCGAGACCGCCTCCGTCACAGACGCACAGAGGCGCGTCGAGAGACGCGACGCCGTGACGAGTCTCCCATAGGTCGTGATTGCACTCGTGAAGCCTCGACGGTTGGACGGGTCCACCGCGGGAGTGGTACGATGGCTGCACTCATATCATCACGGTGCTTCGGTCCTTCGATGATCGGTCCCTTACACCACGGAACACACCATGGCCCAGGAGACGAGCCACACGAACGCCAAGCTATCGGACTTGACCGAACACGAGGATCTCATCCCGATCATGCCGATGATCTACGTCGCATGGTCGGATGGTGATTTGACCTCGGACGAGGTGCGCAACATTCGGGCTCGAGCGGCCGAGCAGGACTGGCTCAGTGAAGAGGCCAAGCGCCGTCTCGCCCGGTGGTTGAACCCCGACGATCCGCCCGCCCCACGGGAGATGACGCAGCTTCTCAAGTGGATGCGCGAGGCCAGCGGCGACATGTCGACCGACGAGCGCATGTCGCTGGCTGACCTCGGCGCCCACATTGCCAGGCTCGAGTGGGGGGAGGAGGAGGAGTGGCTTCACGAAGGCGAGCGAGAAGCACTCGACGCGCTCGAGGATGCACTCGGCATTGCGGGCGAGGAGGCCTGCCGCAACCTTCTTTCGCCCGGTCAGACCCGGCCGAAGCAACCGGTCGCGAAGCCGACCCCCGAATTCGAGCTCGAACGCATGACCAGGGTACTCGATGGTCCCGACCGCGAGACGTGGCAGCAGATGCGCGAGCTTCTGCAACGGCCCGAATTCGAGTATCTCGAGAGTCCCACCATCGAGGAGCACCGCCAGCAGGTGCTCGAATGGCTCGACATTCTGGCCGACGAGGGGATCGGCGCCCTGTCGTATCCCGAAGACGTCGGGGGCGAGGGGGACTTTCGCAGTTTTCTGACGGCGTTCGAGTCGCTGGCGATGTTCGACCAGAGTCTCGTGATCAAATTCGGCGTTCAGTTCGGCCTCTTCGGCGGGAGCATCTATTTTCTGGGGACTGAACGTCATCACGAGGAGTATCTGCCGAGCGTCGGCAATCTCGATCTGCTCGGCGGCTTCGCGATGACCGAGGAGGGCCACGGCTCGAATGTTCGCGACATCGAGACCGTGGCCGAATACGATCCTCGCTCGGACGAGTTCGTCATCACCACGCCATGCGACTCGGCCCGTAAGATTTACATCGGCAATGCCGCCCGGGATGGGCGCATGATGAGCGTCTTCGCCCAGCTTTACGTCGATGGAGAATCCTATGGCGTGCACGCCTTTCTGGTGCCCGTACGCGACGAGGAAGGCAACGTTCTTCCAGACGTGCGCATCGAGGATGGCGGCCAGAAAATGGGGCTCAACGGCGTCGACAACGGTCGCATCTGGTTCGACGAGGTCCGTGTTCCCCGCGACAACATGCTCGACGAACACGGCCGGGTCGAGGACGACGGGACCTATACCAGCTCGATCCCCTCGGATACGAAGCGATTTTTCACCATGCTCGGTACGCTGGTCGGGGGACGAGTCAGCATCGCGGCGGCGGCGACGACAGCGTTGAAGTCGGCACTCACGATTGCCACGCGCTACGGCGAGAGTCGACGCCAGTTTGGTCCGGCGGGCGAGCCCGAACAATCCATCATGGACTATCGCACGCACAAACGGCGACTGATGCCCGCCATTGCTCGAGCCTACGCGCTGAACTTTACGCTCCACCATCTCAAGACGCGCTACATCGAGCGAGACGACGAGGACCAGCGAGAAGTCGAGGCCCTGGCGGCCGGCATGAAAGCCTACGCCACCTGGACGGCACTCGACGGCGTCCAAACGGCTCGCGAATGCTGTGGAGGCCAGGGGTACGTCTCGGACAATCGCATCTGCGAGATCCGGCGGGATATCGATGTGTTTGCGACCTTCGAGGGAGACAACACGGTTCTGATGTTGCTGGTCGCCCGGGGGTTGCTCTCGAAGTTCCAGCATCAGTTCCAGGACGAACGATTCTTCAGCATCGTCCGATATGTCGCCAAACAGGCGGCCACTGCCGTCAAAACACTCAACCCCAGCCTGACCCGTAATACCGATCCGGAGCATCTGCGGAGCGCGGAGTTCCAGCTCAATGCCTTCCAGTATCGCGCCGACGATCTCCTGCGCTCGGCCGCCCAGCGGATTCAGGACCGACTCCAGAGCGACATGACTGCATTCGATGCCTTCAACGAGGTTCAGGATCACCTGATGTCGCTGGCCAAGGCCCACATCGAACGCACCGTCATGGAGCAATTCCAGGCGGCGGTCGAATCGGCCGACGATCCGGCGATCGCGAACATGCTGGAGGATCTGCGTAGCCTCTTTGCCATGGAACGTATCCACGAGGACATCGGCTGGTATCTCGAGAGTGGCTACGTCGAACCGCCCAAGTCCAAAGCCATCCGCGGCCAGCTCAACACGCTCTGCGACGAGCTGCGACCGCAGGCCGTTCCGCTGGTGGATGCCTTCGACATCCCCGCCAACTGCCTGGGTGCTCCGATCGCACAGCGGCTCGACGAGCACGCCGAACAGGCGGCCGAGTGAGTCGAATCTGTCCGGAGTTCGGGGTATATACCTGTCGAGTTGGGGGCAGATGCATCGCGTGCCGGTGGAGACGCCGGCACTCCGATTGCTCGACTGCACGAGCTCACCGGTTCGATTGGCCCCCGAACGAGGCTGACGAGAGTCCCCCAATCGTGTTCGTTTTGGCGTGCTGCCACCCCTTCGGAGATCGGGGGTTACGGATACTTACGCTCTGATTCTGGGTTCTCGCCCGGAACTAGATGCTGCCGCTTCCTTCGGGGGCTCGGGATGGGGCCGCCTCATCGGAAAGGATACGCTAAAGCACACACCTGGGGAGTCGCCGATCAATCCCCCTCGAGATGCTCGGCGAGCGAGGGCGAGCAGTCCTCGTAGTCGACCTCGCAGGGAGGCCCTTCGGCGTGACGGTAACGGGTGTCGTCGGACGTGCTTCGAAAGAGCGTCGAACTCTTGGTGCCGTAGTTCATCTCCGGGATGTCGACGCAGACGGCATCCATCGAGCCGGCATCGCACG
>JAQCND010000636.1 GCA_028274765.1 Bradymonadaceae bacterium | reverse complement strand
AGTACGCCCCGACTCCACTGGCGTCCCGCGCGAAGCTCGAGAGCCTCGACGGGATGCCAGTCGACATACGAGCGCGCCAGATCGAATCGGTTCCACTTCGTCGTATAGAGAGTCTCGCCGCGGCGCTCGGGGGAGAGGGCGAAGTCGGTGGAGTAGCGGACGTCGAGATGGAGACTCAGCGAGCCCGTATCGTCATCGTCGGAGAGCAGATCGTAGGCATCGAGAGTTGCTCCCTGAGTGTAGACCCGCTCGGCGATCATGCCGCGACGGCGAGGGGCGAGCTGGTGGTTGGCTCGTCCGATCGAGAGAGTTCGAACACGATAGTCGGCCGCCGTTCCAGTCGAGGGTATCATCATCAGAAGACCCGCGAAGCAGCCGAGGAGATGCGAGACACCGCACCTCGCCGGCATTTGCGAGCGGATCCCGGAACGAGGATTCTTCATCGACGAATCGAAGCGACGAGCGACACGAGTCACACGACATCCGCATCGACCTCCCGCGACGCGGGGGACGACGCGCGTTCGCAGCTCATGTCAAAATCTATTGTCTCTAGCTTGCCGGACCACCTGGAGGCCGCTGCGTCGAGGCGACCGTTCAATGGTGTGAACATCAGCATTCAGCCTTCTCTCTGTTGTCGTTGTAAGGGAAAGAGCCGACCGTGTGAAATCGCCGTCCCTCTGAAACCGAGGGCAATCGCATCAAGATGGAACGATCGCGTATAATGAACCGGCGAGCCACCGACGCTCCAGAGAGGCGTCGAGCGGACACGAGGCCCGATTTCACTGGTTCATGTGGGGGGACTTTCGCCTCTCTGCCGCTCGGAGGGGACGGACACTCGCGCCCGGACTCCGGGGGCTCCCCGAAGCGAGATGCTGCCGCTTCCCTCGAGGGCTCGGGCGAGGGCGGCTTCATCGGAGGGAACGTACGGAAGCAAACACGCATGGAGGGGGGATGGGTCGCGCCTATATCCTTTCGTCTCTCGATAAGCTGTGAAATTACTTCACGACTGTGAAAAAATTACATACACTCGTGATGCGTGCAGGCGCATGCTAATCTCTCTCAGCGGGTCGATAGGGGCACAAACACCTCGAACGAAGTATTTGAATCGGGTGGAGCTATTTTTGCATGTACTTAACGATCGAGAAGGTCGTTCTCCAGCTGATGACTACAAGGGACGAGCATTCGTGATGATGCATCGAAAGTCACCCACATCGGGGAGGCGAGGCGAGGCGGGATTCACCCTCGTCGAACTGATCATTACGTTGAGCCTCGCCGCGATTCTCGTGGGGCTGGCCACGCCGACGATCTCCGAGACTCTGGAGCGCGCCGACGCTCGCTCGGTCGCTCGCGAGATCGCCAACTCGTTTCAACGAGCCCGCAACCAGGCGATGAGTCGAGGCGAGGTGGTCATGGCGGAGATCGACACGAGTGGAAAGCAGGGAAAGGTCGTTTTGTATCGCACCAACAGCCACGCGACGACCTGTCGTGCGGCCGAGGCCGATCGTGGCAAGCTGACCGAAGTCAGTCGTACATCGGTCGCCGATCTGTCTGGAGACATGGAGATCGAGGGAGCCGCCCCGAATGAAAACTGGCTCTGTTTTGCGCCGGACGGTCGTGTGCTCGACCAAGGTGCACAGGTGATTCGTTCCAGTGCCAGCA
>JAQCND010000626.1 GCA_028274765.1 Bradymonadaceae bacterium | reverse complement strand
CCGTCTTCGTGGACTTCACGGCCGACTGGTGTATCACGTGCAAATACAACGAACGCACGGTCCTCTCGGAACAGGCTGTTCTCGACGCCGTCGAGCAGCACGACGTCGCGATGTTCAAGGCTGACTGGACCGACGGCGGTGAACAGATTCGCGCCAAACTTCAGGAACACGGCAAGGCCGGTGTGCCGATGTATCTCATGTACGCCCCCGGCCAGCCGGACGACCCCGAGATGTTGTCGGAATCGCTGAGTCAATCGGCCGTAGTCGAGGCGATGAAAGGGGCGTCAGATTGAGTTCTCATGTTACAGGACGAGCCTCGTCTCGCGTGAGGTTCGACGAGGTCGACAAGCTCGAGGATTCGCCTCCGACAGATCGAATGATAGTCCAGTTTTGATGCACGCTCGACAGCGAGAAGCGCTGTCGGCGAGCTCCGAGACGAGAGCCTCGACGCGTTGAGATTGGCAAGTGAATTTTCTCTTCACCACCGTTGACAAGGAGTACATGATGAGACGTCGAATGCGTACGATGATCGTCGGGGTTACTAGCCTCGCACTCCTCGCGGTCGCGGGATGCGACAACGCCAACAGCCAGAACAGCAAGGAGGCCGAGGCGGTCGAATCCCAGAAGCAGGAGTCCAACGAGAAACGGGCCGACAGCTCGAAAGACAAATCCGAGAAATCCGGAGACGACAAACAGGACGACAGCAAGCCCGGATCGGCCGCCAAGTCGGGAGAATCCGACTCCAAGCAAACTCAGGATCGAAAAGAGGCGCCTCGCAAGGCGGAGCTCGGCAAACCGGCGCCCGACTTCAAGCTCGAGGACGAGACCGGCGAGGTCCATCAGCTCTCGGACTACGAGGGCAAAACGGTGGTGCTGGAATGGACCAGTCCCGAGTGTCCCTACGTCGTGCGGCACTACAAGGAAGCCGAGACGATGACGAAGACCCTCGACACACTCGGCGGCTCCGACAAGGTCAAGTGGCTCGCGATCGACTCCTCGCACTTCAACAAGCCCAAAGACTCGAAGAAGTGGAAAGAGAAGCAGGGTTTCGGCTATCCGGTCCTGCAGGACCCCGAAGGACAGGTCGGCAAGATCTATGGCGCCAAGACGACGCCCCACATGTATGTCGTCGACAAAGAGGGCGTGCTTCGCTACAAGGGTGCCATCGACGACGATCCGCGCGGCGACAAGACGTACGACAAGCGCACCAACTACGTCGCCCAGGCCGTCCAGGCCCTCCACAATGGCGAAGACATTTCGCCGAAGACAACCGATCCGTACGGCTGCTCGGTCAAATACGGGGGTGAGGGTCAACACTGATCGCGACCATATCCACGGCGGGTCGCGTAGGCTAAATCGGTCCGTGTCATCGAGATGAGAACAAATCCGGTTTGACCTTCGTCTCACTCCGTTGTATCTGTATTGTCCGTGTTCCGGACGACGGGCACGGATGCCCTCGAGAGCTGGTGTGACCAGACTCGAACGGGGCCACGGCCGCGGCTGGCACGACGAGCACGGCGTCACTGGCCCTCCACGATACTTGCTTATGGTATTGCGGTCGGTTCGGCTCTTAGCCTTCGCACGCCCAGTCACGCCGTCGCGCCTCGTCGAGGTGACAACACCGGCTCTGAATCGGGGGGAACACGTGCTGTCGAAGCCCCCATCGGGAACTCGACAGCGGTACGGAGGTTCATACGAGGAGCATTCGGGTGTCCACATCGGCTGGAACCGATCGTTGTGACTCTAGCCGAGGCGTCACTTGCGAGGGACCCGTCTCCGAACCACCCAATCACTGTTGATTCAACCATTGGAGGATATCCATGGGATACACTGTTGCAGAGAAACTCATCGATGACCATCTCGTCGAAGGCTCGGTTGACGACTACGAGCCGGGCGACGAGATCGCCCTCGAGATGGATCAGACGCTGACCCAGGATGCCACCGGCACGCTGGTGATGCTCGAACTCGAGGCGATGGAGCTCGATCAGGTCAAGACCGAGCTGTCGGCGCAGTACGTCGACCACAACCTGATTCAGGAAGACAACAAGAATCCGGACGACCACCTGTTCTTGCGGAGTGCCGCTCAGAAGTTCGGTCTCCAGTACAGTCGTCCGGGCAACGGCGTCAGCCACCCGGTCCACCAGGAGCGCTTCGGCGTGCCGACCAAGACGATGGTCGGCTCCGACAGCCACACCCCAGCCGCGGGCGCGATCGGCATGCTCGCGATCGGTTCGGGCGGCATGGACGTCGCCATGGCGATGGCCGGCGAGCCGCTCAAAATCAAGATGCCCGAGATCTGGGGCGTCGAGTTGACCGGCGAGCTGTCCGACTGGTGCAGCGCCAAGGACGTCATCCTCGAGATGCTTCGACGCTACAGCGTCGACGCCGCGACCAACCAGATCATTGAGTACTACGGTCCGGGGCTCGAGGCTCTCTCGGTGATGGATCGCCACGTCATCGCCAACATGGGCACCGAGCTCGGCGCGACCTCGACCGTCTTCCCCTCGGACGGAACGGTCGAGACCTTCTTCGATCGCCAGGATCGCCCGAATGACTTCAAGTCGATCGACGCCGACGGCGACGCCGAATACGACGAGTACGAGGAGATCGATCTCAGCGAGATCGAGCCGTTGATCGCCGAGCCGTCGAACCCGGACAACGTCGTGAAGGTCCGCGAAGTCGAAGGCAAGCCGATCGCACAGAGTTACATCGGCTCGTCGGCCAATCCCGGCTACCGCGACTTCGCCGTCGCCGCCGAAATCGTCGGAGACCGTCAGACGCACGACCGCGTGTCGTTCGACGTCAACCCGACCTCGCGCCAGGTGCTCCAGAACCTCACCCGCGATGGCCACCTGTTGAGCCTCATTCAGTCCGGCGCTCGCATCCACCAGGCCGGCTGCAACGGCTGTATCGGCATGGGTCAGGCGCCCGCCAAGGACGAGATCAGCCTGCGGACCGTCCCCCGAAACTTCCCGGACCGCTCGGGAACCAAGGAGGACATGGTCCACCTGGTCAGCCCCGAGACGGCGGCTGCCTCGGCACTGACGGGCGAGATCACCGACCCGCGCGACCTCGAGGACATCTACGGGATCGACTATCCCGGCGAGGAGGCCCGCGAGCCGAACGACATTATCATCAACGAGGAGATGCTCGTCGAGCCGCCCTCCGCCGATGAGGCCGAAGACATCGAGCTCGACAAGGGACCGAACATCTCGGAAGTCCCGATCTTCCCGGAGATGCCCGACGAGCTCGAGTGCCCGGTGCTGTTGAAAATGGGCGACGACATCTCCACCGACGAGATTCTGCGCGCCGGAGCCGAGGTGCTTCCCTACCGCAGTAACATCGAGGAGATCAGCAAGTTCACGCTCGACGTCGTCGACGACAGCTTCTACGACCGAGCCATGGAGATTCGCGACGAAGGTGGGCACTCGGTCGTCGCCGGGACCAACTACGGTCAGGGCTCGAGTCGCGAGCACGCCGCGTTGGCGCCCCGATTCCTCGGGACGCGGTTCAAGATCGCCAAGAGTTTCGCCCGGATTCACTGGCAGAATCTGGCGAACTTCGGCGTCCTGCCCCTGGAATTCCAGTCCGACGAGGACCACGCCCAGATCGACCAGGGCGATACGCTCCGGCTCTCGGACGTTCGCAACCAGATCCAGGCCGGTCACGACGTCGAGGTCGAGAACGTGACGCAGGATTACACGTTCACGGCCAAGCACTCGCTGTCGGACCGCCAGGTCGAGATGATTCTCGCGGGTGGTCTCATCAACATCATGAAGAACAAGCTCTCCAACTGACGTGAGCAGGAGCGCGCTTCACGGCGCGTGCCACGTCTGAGAGCATACGAGCCGGCTCCGGAGACGGGGCCGGCTTTTTTTGTGGCATCACCCGTGCTCAAGAGGAACCGTTGAGACGGACAGAAGATCGAACAGTTCTCCTCGACGTCCCACGATTACGAAGACTTGGCCTGGGAGACCGACAAGGGCAGTGACGAGTGGAATGCCGAGAAGATCGGAGAGTTCACCGTCCCCCCCAATCCGAGACGTACGAGATCGTCGTCGACGAACTCGAGATCGAGGCGGACATCTACGAGATGCACGAGGTCTACGTCTGGAAGCCAAAGGTCGATATTTGAGCTCGAGGATGGAGGCGAGTTCAGCGCTCGCTCTCCATCCGCTCGAAGACGACGTCTCGCGCCCGCTCGGCCTCCTCGAGCAATTCCGGCAGGTCGACGCCCACCAGCTCGCCTCCCTCGACGAGCTGACGTCCCTCGCAGAAGACGTGTTCGACCGCCGAACTCTGAGCCGAGTAGACGATGCGAGAGGCGAGGTCGCTTCCCGCGGGCGCCGTCGACGGCGAATCGTCGAGGTCGAGGACGACCATGTCCGCCGACTTGCCGACCTCGAGACTTCCGGTCTCGTCCTCGATGCCGAGTGCCCTCGCTCCCTCGATGGTCGCCAGCCGCAACACGCGCTCGGCGGGCATCGCCTCGGGCCCATGAGCGGGTTTGTGAATGAGCGCCGCCAGCCGCATCTCGATGAAGGGATCGAGGTTGTTGTTGCAGGGCGCGCCGTCCGCGCCGAGGGCGGTCTGGACGTCGAACCGATCGTAGCGCGGCATGTCGGCGATGCCACTGGCCAATTTGAGATTGCTCGAGGGACAGTGGCAGATGGCCGTGCCCGTATCGGCCAGGAGGCGGCGGTCGTCGTCACTGACGTGGATACCGTGAGCGAAGACGCTGTGGTCGTCGCAGAGTCCCAGCTCGTCGAGATGCTGGACGTTGCTGACGCCGTAGTGCTCGCGAGTGTACTCGTTTTCGTACTCGGTTTCGGAGCAGTGGGTGTGAATGAGCGCGTCGAGCTCATCAGCCGCTTCGGCGGTACGACTCAGCAATTCGTCGGTACAGGAGAGCGCAAA